>CAZTVP010000076.1:0-8491 GCA_964616995.1 uncultured Comamonadaceae bacterium | reverse complement strand
AGTAAGTCTCTATTGTCTCGCTGGTCTATGAAGAAACCAGTTTTCTGACCAGTAATCCAGTCAATTTCGAAGGTGTTTCCGTTTTCTAGAGCGCGGTGTGGAGTTTCACACGAACCGAAAAGGTATCCGTTTTCCACGTCCATTCCGTGGTTCTTCTGCATGAACTCAGCGCTCTTGTCATAGACTGCCGTTAGGTGTTCTTTTAATTCGCTTTGCAACGCTGAACTTATAAGCTCCCTATGTTTATACATGCCTAAACTATGGCACTGCATAACAGCCACACCATTATAGAAGTCGATGATTAAACCAGGAAGGTGGTCACCTTCAGCATGAACTAGCCTAAAGATATTAGTGTTCTTGTTTCCAATGTAACCGAGGTTCTTTCTCAGGTTGACAGCGTTTCTGATTTTTTCTTTCCAGAATTCATCATCGATTTCAGTCTCGGTAAAAGAAATCACACGAGCAGCTATGGTTGTTCCTTCAGAGTAATGTGCTAGCCCTAAAAATCCACCTTTATTGGCATGAATAGCCACAATTTCTCCGTTTTGAGGATGGCCTTCTACAGCTTTAATAGCACCAGAAAACACCCAAGGGTGGAACCTTCTCAGCGGCTGGTCTTTTTTAGATTTCAGATAGAGTTTAGGATAGGAATTCATGCGCAGAATTTAAGGCTGCGAAGATAAGTTGATTTATGATTAGCGAAGTACGAATTATTGTTTATGATTTCTTCAAATTAAAATCTAGTCTACAACTAAAAGTCGCTCTTCGTAGGCATGTCATTCATTTTAGGCTGAAGGAATGTTAAGATTTTCTAATGAATGAACATTAAGGGAAATGAATTACCAAGAGAACTCAAAGTCGAACAGGTTTAGAGCTCATACTCCTCCCTGTCATTCACCTTCACCTCCTTATTATCCAAAAGCCATCTAAGCACCTCAGCCACCTGTTCCGTTTCGAATTTATTTAGCTTTTCCTTGAGTTCGTGGATGTTGAGTGCTTTGGGTTTTAATGCTATGCGAATGGCAGTGCTGATTTGGTCAAATTCTTTGTCTGCCAGCTGCATTTTATTAAGAGAGGAACATACATCACACTTTCCACAGTTTTCGGCATCTTTTTCTCCGAAGTATTCTAGGAGCATTTTCATTCTGCAGCGCATTCTGTGCGCGTATGAAATCATGGATTCTATGCAGTGCTGATCTTCTTTCTTTCTACCTTCAGTAATGTCTTTTGGAATGGTGAGATAGGTTTCTTGAACCCGACCTTTTAGAAATGTGAGCAGCGGAAGATTGGTCTTAGGTTCATAGAATATGACTTCTCTCTGCTTGAGGTTTTCTAGGTATTTGTGAACCAGTTCTACAGAGATGTTTAGTCTGCGCGCTATGGTCATTTCATCTATGGCTACCATGTGCTCAAAGGTTCCTCCATACGAACGAATGATTATTGTCAGCAGTGCATCTAAATTAGGATTAGCAACTTGGAATTTATACACGGCCGTGTGGTCTATTCTGAACATAAGTCTTGACTGTTCTCGGCCGTAGTTTTGCAACGCTATTAATCCTGCCTTTTCTAAAATTTTTAAGCTGTAATGAGCTGTATTTATATTGATTCCGTGCTTGACAGTGAAAGCGCTGAGGTCAAAGTGTGTAGTGAAATCCTGTCCTGACCCGTAGGCTATTTTTTGGTCTTGGAATAGGAGGGAGTAAATCCTCTTCACAGTAGCTGTTTCAGGATATTTTAAGTCTAAGAAGCGGTGCAAATTCTCTATGTCGCTCTCATTATAGAGCAGAACTGAAAGACTAGTTTTTCCGTCTCTACCTGCTCTTCCGGCTTCTTGATAAAATCCTTCGGGTTCACTAGGTATATAGGGATGAATGACTAATCGAACATCTGCCTTGTCTATTCCCATCCCGAAGGCATTGGTAGCACAGATTACTCGAGTCTTTCCTTTAATCCAATCGGATTGTCTCTGTGTTTTTTGCATCGCAGAAAGACCTGCGTGATAGTAATCTGCTGAGATTCCATACTGTTTTAGTAGTTCTGCGTAGTCTCGTGTGTGTTTCCTCGTATCCGCATATACTATGGCGCTTCCTTCTATTTTAGAGCAGATTTCAAGGAGCTTTTCATTCTTATTGGTGACTTTGCGCACAATAAAACGGATGTTATTCCGAGCAAAGCTCTTGGTAAAAATCAGTGGAGATTTCAGACCTAGAAATTCTACTATATCTGCCTTTACCTTTTCTGTAGCTGTGGCAGTGAGCGCTATAAACGGAACATCCGTGAGTATTTCTCTGATGTTAGCTATCTCCAGGTAAGCAGGCCTAAAGTCATGTCCCCACTGACTTATGCAGTGCGCTTCATCTATGGCTACTAGCTGAATGGGCATGCGTTCTAATCTAGCTAGGAACTTTTCAGTTTTTAGCCGTTCAGGCGAAACATATAGAAACTGATATAGTCCGTGCGTGCAGTTTTCAAGTATGCGCTCTACCTCGGTTTTATGAAGTCCCGAATGAATAGAAGCAGCTTTAATCCCTCTGCTAGTTAGCTGATTTACCTGGTCTTCCATAAGTGCTATGAGCGGAGAAACTACCAAGCATACTCCTTCTAAAGCCAGCCCAGGAACCTGAAAACAAACAGATTTACCGCCTCCAGTAGGTAGCAGCGCAAAGGTGTCTTTTCCATCCAGAACAGACTGTATAATCTCCTCCTGCTGAGGACGAAACGAGTCATAACCCCAGTATTTTTTTAATATTTGGATAGCTTCAGACACTGCAAGCTAAAATACAGTTCACCACCGTAAATTCCTTCAGACTAGAACAGAGAAGTTTGATTCTGAAATGCGGCACTTTCTAAAGTGAGGAGTTTTTCCTTGGCTTTAATTCCTCCGGCATATCCTGTGAGTTTGCCATTGGCGCCTATGACTCTATGGCATGGGACTATGATAGACAGGCAGTTGCTGCCGTTTGCGGATGCTACAGCACGTACTCTATTCACATCTCCCATAGTCGTAGCTAAGTCTTTATAAGAAATTACTTTTCCGTAGGGTATGTGGTGCAATAGTTTCCAAACTGCCACCTGAAACTTAGTGCCTATGAGTTTATACTTGATGTCGAACTCCTTTCTTTCTCCTTTAAAATACTCTTGGAGTTGCGAGATGGCTAACTGAATAGTCTCCGTGTTTTTTTCTTCGAAATGGGTGTGAAGAGCGTCCTGTAATTTTTTATCTATTCTTCCACGAAGCTCACGGTGGTTCCAATCAGCAAGCACTAGACTTCCGCCATAGTCGCCAAATATCATTTCACCTACAGGAGATTTCCAAATGTGGGTGTAAACGGGCATCCTAAGCTGTAACCTTACGAGCTATAAGGCTCGTAGCTTTCTGCACGATATCTGAGGAATCTAAGCCGTATTTTTTCATGAGCTGAGCTGGAGTTCCAGACTCACCGAATGTATCATTTACCGCTACGAAATCCATAGGAACTGGATAATTCTTAGCCAAGCATTGAGCTACCGTAGCACTCAATCCACCAAGTGTTTGATGTTCTTCAGCAGTGATTACACAACCTGTTTTCTTTGCAGACTGTATTACCATTTCTTCATCCAGAGGTTTAATAGTGTGGATGTTAATGATTTCAGCACTTACTCCTTGTTCCGCCAGTTTTTCACCTGCTTGTATAGCTTCCCAAACTAAGTGTCCTGTGGCTATGATGGTAACGTCTGTACCTTCATTGAGCATAATTCCTTTACCAATCTCGAACTGCTGGTTTTCAGGAGTGAAAATCGGCATCTTAGGTCTTCCGAATCTGAGGTAAACTGGCCCGTGATGGTCTGCTATGGCTATAGTAGCTGCTTTGGTTTGGTTATAATCACAAGGATTAATTACTGTCATATTAGGCAGCATCTGCATCATTCCTATGTCCTCCAGAATCTGGTGTGTAGCGCCATCTTCTCCAAGCGTAAGACCAGCGTGTGAAGCACAGATTTTTACATTCTTCTCGCTGTAAGCTATGCTTTGTCTGATTTGGTCATAAACCCTTCCAGTACTAAAATTAGCGAACGTTCCTGTGAAAGGTATTTTACCTCCAATGGTCATTCCTGCAGCTAATCCCATCATGTTAGCCTCAGCTATTCCTACTTGAAAAAATCGGTCTGGAAACTCATTTTTGAAGTCGCCCATTTTTAGTGAGCCAGTCAAGTCAGCGCAGAGTGCCACCACATTAGGGTTAGTTCTACCTAACTGAGTTAAACCATCACCAAAACCAGATCTCGTGTCTTTATTTCCAGTTACTTCAAATTTTTTCATGACTTAGAATTCTACATTCACTGACCTACCAGAAGAGATAGTGAACTCTTTTTCAAATGTGTATATCGTTTGCTTGGCTTGGCGGCTCTTAAAAACCACCTTGTACTTACCAGGCTGCAAGATATATCTGCCCGATGGATTTCCTTCACTGAACTTTTTAACAAGCTTTCCACCACTGGGTTCATCCGTGAAAATTCCCCCATAACCACTTCCATTTACTCTTAAATTGATATTCCCTGGAACAGGCAGGATGACTTCATTTAATTCTCCCTCGGTAATTTTCACATCTTGAATTAGGGTAGGAGGTTGGGTAGAAATTTCTAGGTTATAAGTTCCAGTGAGATACTGTTCTTCTGAATTAATAGAGTGGTAATTAATGAGTTCACAATCCTTAGTGGAAGTGATTCTAGCAGTTACATTCTCGTAATGTGCTCTGCCATCACTAAAGCCTACTTTCATTTTTCCTTGTGGAATTTTTACTTTCCAGTGGTTATGTTCTCCGGGTTGGATGATAAGGTCTTGTTGAGTGGTTTCAGGAATGGTATGAACTCTAAGTTGATAAGTTATGAGCGGGTCTAGTGTAAGCGTATCTGGATTCCCAAGTGAATTAAGTGTATGCACAAATCTATTGACCACTTCTCCATTTTTCTGGTTGACTATAGTCATGGGAATGTCGCTGTAAACAGATTCATCTTTTTCATTCATGAGGTCTATCTGAACCGTAGTATTGTTCAATGCTTGAGAAATAACTATCTGTAAAACCTGCTCAAATATTTCTTCCTTACTGGCATCAAAGTAGTTGCCTACGCATTCGAATGTGCTGGTGTAACTTGGGTCAACTCCTATTCCTATGATAAAGGGCTTGAGTATGATTCCCTTTTTTTGCAACGCACGACTAACTGCACACGGGTCTTCATCACAGGCTTCTATTCCGTCTGTAATAAGGATAATGATATTTCTACCGTTTTTACTCTCCGGGAAATCCTCAGCTGCTTTTTCGAGCGAACGCGCTATTGGAGTGGTTCCCTTGGGCTGAATTTTTTTCAATGCATTGGTAATGGCTATGTTTTTTCCTTTTCCGATTCTAACCAGCAGTTGAGTGTCATCACAGTCCTGCTGTCCAGGAACGTGTTGAGTTTGATGACCGTAAACTCTTAAACCCATTTCTACATTTTTCATGTACTTGAGTTCATCTACCGTTTTAGAAAGAAGCCTCACCGCTGCGTTAATCTTAGGCTCACTCTGCCAGCGCGCATTCATGCTGTTAGAAGCATCAAACACGAATAGGATACGAGTGGTGTCCTGCTGCGCAATGGTGATTTTACCTGCAACTAGAACTAGAAATAAGAGGATGATTTTTCTCATAATGGGCTTAAGGTCAAAAGGAATGCCAATCTGACCTAAAGTTCAGCATAATTCAAAGTCGGTAATGATGTACTTGTAATAGTAATCCACCGCTCAGGCTTGAAAATATAGAAGAGGAAATTCTATCCGAATTTAAGTTGGAGCTGTTTGTGTATTTCCATGACTTGCAGAATGATGGATTGACTTCCGTCATTTTTGATGGTAACATCAGCATATTCAGCACGTTCTTCATCGGTCATTTGTTTCTTGATTCTGGCTTTTACTTCTTGGGCAGTAACACCATCTCTTTTCATAACCCGTTGTGTTCTTATTTCTTCTAAAGCCTCTACGCTTATGATAAAATCACACTGTTTGTAAGCTCCAGATTCTATGAGAATGGCTGCTTCTTTAAACACGATTTGACAGTTTTGTTCACTTACCCATTCGGTAAAATGATTTCTTACTTCAGGGTGAATGATGTCATTAAGAAGCTGAAGCTTTTTAGGATTATTGAAAACTATCTTGCCTAGAACTTTAGGTTGAAACTTTCCACTTTCATAAACATTCAAGCCGAATGACTGCGTAATTATATCTTTAATTCTGGGGTTGTTATAAAGCTTTTTAGCTTCGGAGTCTGAGTCATATATAGGATAACCCAATGAATGAAAAATAGAAGAAATCAGACTCTTTCCAGAGCCGATTCCTCCTGTAATTCCTATTATTTTTTTTTGCTGGGTTGTCATTTGTTCTTCCTCATTGCACCGCAGAACCTACGGACAATAATTAAGTGAAGACAAATGTAGCGGTCATCAGTAATTAATCTGAAGCTTAGTAGTGTATTCCTTGTTCTTGTCTTGAATAGAAAGCACGTAAACTCCTGAGCTTAAAGCTGTTTTGTGTTCAAGTTTTCCATCAAACATTACAGTTCCTGAACTCACTATTTTACCGGTCAAGTCCATGATGTTAAACTGAGTTCCTGAGAGTCTCCTATCTATAAATATGTTTTCTCCGTTAGAAGGGTTAGGATACACCTGAATGCGTTCTAAGTCATTCATATCTATCGTACTATTGAATAAGAACGATATGATGCGTTCTTCTCCATACTCGGTTACGATTTCAAACTGAGGGTCGTTTTCAGAATCTGAAATAATAAACGAAGCAGCGACAAACACAGGCTTAACCCAAAATCTGTAGGTGGTATTTTCTAAATCCAGATTATTAATAGGAAGGTTCTGACCTGATGACCATGTGAACTCTTCCATAGGGTTGTTTAACTCCTGAAATTTCCATGTGTATGAACTAGCAAACAGCGGTTTAATGTTAGGATATATCACTTCTAAGTATCCTAAATACTCCGTAGATGATACATCAAACTCATCTGCTAGGTGAATCAGCGGATAATCTTCAGTACTAAACTGATGCACTGGGCCGAATTCTCCTACTACAGCTCCATTAGAAACTGGTCTCATCTGAATTTCGTAAGTTGTATTGTACTTAATTCCACTTATGTCCTGAATTTCTATTTGATTAGAACTGCTGAGTAAGGCTGGCAGTTCAGTACCTGTTTCTGCCTCTGTTAGTAAGAACTGATAGCCATCTGCGGTGCAAAACATGGATTCCGTGCATTCAATTACGACTCCTTCTAGCATTGGTAATGTACTGTTTCTTAACTCTTCTACTAGTTCAGGGAAGAAACAAGAGCCATCATCACAAGTAGCCTCAGGGTTAAATGTGCATGAAGCTGGGTCAGTACATCCTGCTATTCCTTCACCTCCACATTCTCCACAAGAGTCAGTTTCTAGACATGAGCCGTCATCAATAGAAGCATTCGGGTCGAAGTTACATGCCGTTTCATCTGTACAACCTTCACATAAATCTGCTAGGCATGAGCCATCATCACAAGTGGCTTCTGGATTATAATTACATGAGAATTCAACTGTACAGCCGGCTATACCGTTTCCTCCGCATTCTCCACAAGAATCGGCTTCTAAACATGAATCATCTGCTATGGTAGCTACTGGGTTATAATTACATGCACTTTCATCCATACAACCTGTGCATTCAGAGAAATCACACAGCTCTTGATTAGACAGTAGGGCAGAAGGGTCGAAGTTACAGGCGGTTTCATCCATACATCCTACACACGACTCGAATTCGCAGTTTTCATCACTGCAAGTAGCGTCTGGGTTGTAGTTACAGGCTCCAGCCTGCATACATCCGATTATTCCTTGTCCTCCACAAATTCCACATTCATCGTATTCCAAGCACGAACCATCATCACAACTGGCCGAAGCGTCATAATTACAAGCATCTTCATCTGTACAACCACTTGTTTCAGTTCCTCCGCAGTTTCCACACTCGTCTGTGTAGAGGCAAGTGTTGTTATCTAGAGAAGCCGTTTCGTCAAAATTACAAGCTGTTTCGTCCGTACATCCTGCGCATGATTCAAACTCACAGTTGTTATCTGGGCATGTAGCTTCAGGATTGAAGTTACAAGCATTGGCTGTCATACAACCCAATACTCCTGAACCGCCACATTCACCACACTCGTCTAGTTCAAGACAAGACAAATCAGGGAACGTAGCTTCAGGGTCGTAATTACAAGCGGTTTCATCTATACATCCAGCGCAACTTTCGAATTCACAAGAGTCATCAGCAATGGTGGCATTTGGCTGGTAATTACAAGCTGCACTTAAGGTGCATCCTGAACAGGTTGAGTATTCACAGCTATCATCATTACAGTCTGCCAAAGGTTCATAGTTACACGCAGTTTCATCTGTACATCCGACTAGGCTCGAACCACCGCAGATTCCGCATTCGTCTAATGTTTGACATGTCCCATTATCA
>CAZTVP010000075.1:0-8552 GCA_964616995.1 uncultured Comamonadaceae bacterium | reverse complement strand
CAACGGTCTCTGTGTATGGCGAGTTAATTCGATGATTCGCACGATAGTGCGAAGCTTCGGGTTAACCAGGAGCCATCATCGGGTTAATTCGCCATACATGTTGTTGATTACAGTGTTGCAAGTTAGGCTAAAGCTAGTAAGCACTCAGCTGTTACTTACCCGATGAGCAGAGACCGTTGATTTCAATGAGCATAAAAGGAGCTTTTTGATAAAAAAGCGGTTTATGCGGTGGCTTGCCACATTGAAATCAACGGTCTCGTGTAAACGCAGTAAGCCCACATAGGGCTTATTGCCGTTTTACACATTGTTAGCGGTAGTTTTTTATTTCATTTGTTTCATATTTCTTAGTGCATAACTGACAACAGACTCCATCAATGGACCACGTCCAGAGCCATCTCTATCATGGAAACATTGGCTGGCTGCAATTACCCGTCCTTCCCCATAGACATATTCAATGAAAGTAGGTCGGTCTTTAAATAAAGTGCCTGCTTCGGATTCAATAGTTAGGATTATAGCATTATCTGGTACATCTTTAAAATAGCTCATACTGGCATACCTTGCTTCAAATGAATTGACACCTGTAAACGGTAATAGTATGGGATGACTTGAATCTATGATGTGATTCTCAATTGCTTTGTTGGCAATTAGGCTTACCCCATTTGGCAACTTATTAATGACTTCTTCAGCTCCATTCAACTCTAAAATCAAAGTACCTCCATTGGAAACATATTGGTCAAATTTTTCACTATGCAATACATACTCCTCATAAAATTCATTTTTTTGACCGCCTGGAATTATTAGGACATCATAACTATTCAAATTGAGGTCTGCCATTGAATGGGAACTTTTCTGCTCATAGTTATAGTCCAATATAGCAAGCACATCTTCAAAATCAGTTGGTCGATTCCAAGAGGCATTATCTCTTAGTACCAAGAAATTTAAATCTTGCAATTTAGTTTTGGGTAATTGCGAACTGACATCAACAGTCTTTCTCCAAATTGTTTGATTTGTCCATAGCCCTTTTTGGTTGTTTGCTGTTGTAAAAAAGCTGACTATGCCATCATCTCCCAAAACTTGAAAACGAGTATCAGATTGCGGAACAAGCAAATATTCTCCATTTTGTGTTTTGAAAGAAAGTGTTTTTTCCTTTTTCTGTATGGTTATCTTTTCATCTGATGCTTTTTGATAGTGTCCAGTATGGTCAGTTAATCTATCTTCATTTCTTGAAAAAGTTGCAATACTATCAAAGACTTGCTGATTAGAAATCCCCAAATCATTCAATACTCGTAACCCATGCGAATTGCCTGCATTTATTTTAAGAGATTTTATGTAGTTTGCAATTGACTCTTCTTTATTGCCTTTAGCTAAAAGTACTTCCCCATAACTATCATATACGTTATAAGAGTTTGGAAATATTTCTGTATTCAATTTGAAAACAGATTCTGCCTTAACAAAATCTTTTTCTGCTAAATAATAGTAGCCCAAATTATTTAATTGACTTTCGGAAAAATCTATCTCATCCCCATACTTAGATTTTAAAGTCTTATATGATTTTGATATTTCCTCAATTCCATTCTCATCTATTTTATGTTTTAATTTAGTCGCAATAGATGGTTGGGGTTCACAAGGGCTCCATGGAGTTTTGCCAGTTTTCCAATTAACCCATTCGCAGAATATAGGATTGCATATATTACTGCCAGCCCCACTATTAGTCAATACTATAAAACCATCTTGAGAATCTGGGTCGAGCCAAAAATTAGCTTGCCATCCATGATTTGAACCTCCATGTCCTCTAAATTTTTTTGAGGTATCGTTTTGAAAAGTTTGATACCCAAGTCCATATGCCCAACTTCCCATTTGCTTAGAAACTGGTTGCATCATTTCTTGCATCGTTTCTTTACTTAAAACTGGGTTGTTACTCATAAAATTTTCATGTTGATACATACTTGCTAATACGAAGCGAGTGAAATCTTCAAGTGTTGTGTGCAACCCAGCCCCAGCTTGTATAGTAAATAGCTCAAAGTCAGTAGTCTCCCTATAAGAATCATAAGGAGAAGCAGACATATTAAGTATTTTGTCATCAATTTTAAAGCTGCTGCCCTTCATACCCAATGGGTCTAAAACATTGTTCTGGATATAATCTTCAAACTTTTGTCCACTTACTTCTTCTATAATCAACTGGCATACTGCAAAACCTCCACCTGAATATTGAGGTTTTATTCCTGGCTCAATAATGATTTCTACTTTACCAAGTCCATTATTCTTCCCATTCAACCATTCTTCAAGTGTAGGCAAATTATCATATGGAGGTCCTGCTGAGACACTATGTAACGATATTCCTGCTGAATGACTGAGTAATCTCCTAATGGTAACTTCAGAAGAATTAAATTTGGAGTCTGGAAATTTCCATCTTGTTAAATATTTTTCAGCGGGTTCGTCAAGGTCTATTTTTCCTTCATTTACCAAAGTCATTATTCCCCACGCTGTAATCACTTTTGAGATTGACCCTACATTAAACCCTGTATTTATTGTGACTTTAATTTGTTCTTCGACATTCGCAAAGCCATAGCCTTTTTGCAGAATAATTTTACCGTCCTCTATTACCGCAATAGCTGCTCCTGGAACAGAAAAGTCATTAAGCAACTGAGGGACTTTTTCATCAATTGTTTTTAAGAACTTTTCAGTTTCACTTTCTGATTGTTGAACACATGAATATAAACTCAACACAAGTATTAACCCAATTATAATTCTTTGCATCATTTTCTTTTTTTCTTAATTACCGCTAACGGTCTCTGTGTATGGCGAGTTAATTCGATGATTCGCACGATAGTGCGAAGCTTCGGGTTAACCAGGAGCCATCATCGGGTTAATTCGCCATACATGTTGTTGATTACAGTGTTGCAAGTTAGGCTAAAGCTAGTAAGCACTCAGCTGTTACTTACCCGATGAGCAGAGACCGTTGATTTCAATGAGCATAAAAGGAGCTTTTTGATAAAAAAGCGGTTTATGCGGTGGCTTGCCACATTGAAATCAACTACTGTATATTGAGAATTCTCATTATACAATCTATTTGGGATAAAAATAGGTATAAATCTACTATTTTCTTGAAATTTAGCTACTTTTGAGTATGCGCGATTTTAGGTCAATTTTGGAAGTTAAGCGGTATAGTAAAAATACCATAGACGCATACATGAGCGTAGTCCACCTGGCAGAGCAGTATTTTCAGAAAGACCTTCATCAAGTTTCTGAGACAGATCTACACCAATTCTTTTATCACCTTGTGCACAAAAAGCAAGCATCTGTTTCTTACCAAAAACAAATAGCAGGAGCACTTAAGTTGTATTATAGAGATGTCCTAGATCAAGAAATTCACCTAGAATTTCTACTGCCTAAATTCACTCCTAAAAAACTTCCAGTTATTCTCTCTTCTCAGGAAGTTAGAACGCTTATTAAAGTGACCAAGAATATCAAGCATAAAAGCATGATTTCTGTGGCTTATGGCTCAGGGTTAAGAGTTTCTGAACTATTGGACTTAAAGATCTCAGTCATAGATTCAGATAGAATGACACTGCATGTAAAACAGTCTAAAGGGCTGAAAGATAGATTAGTTCCTTTATCTGAAAATGCACTTAAGCTGCTCAGAGAATATTATGTGGAGTATCAGCCTAAAGAATACATCTTCGAAGGTCAAGATGGAGGAAAGTACTCAGGTTCTAGCTTTAATAAAATCCTAAAAGCGGCTGCACGCAAAGCTGGTATTCAAAAGAAGATATCCAGTCATACCCTTCGCCATTCCTTTGCAACGCATCTTCTAGAAAAAGGGACAGACATCAGAGTCATCCAAAAACTTCTAGGCCATAATTCCATTAAAACTACTATGATTTATACGCAAGTTACTAGTCCTATTTTAAGCGGAATAAAAAGCCCGCTGGATGATTAAGACCAATTTTTATGTTAGAATTCCACGGAGAAATTATTAAACCAGAAAAATTCCCTAATGCAGCTTGCATTCAAGTTGTTGGTGATGTGAAAGCTACTTTTGGGCGAGCTAATCCTAAGGTAAAGATTTACTTTGACGGTCATTTATACCGAGGTTCTATCTCTAACATGGGCTGGGGACCTATGGTAGTAATGCCTCAAGCCGTAAGAAAGAAAGTGAAGAAAATCCACGGAGATACTGTTCATGTGAGAATAGAGTTGGATACTGAAGAACGTATCATAGAAATTCCTCCTGAGCTAGAAGAACTATTTAAAAGCAGACCTGAACTTCAGGCTGTCTATGATAAATGGAGCTATACCAAGCGCAAAGAATTAGCCAGAAGTATATCTGAAGCCAAACGTCCAGAGACCAAAGCCAAGAGATTGGCTAAGGGCATCTCTCTTTTAGAATCTAATTCATAAAGAATATTCTATTCTATGATTAAGCGCTTGGTTTGGATTTGCTGAGAACCAACCAATTGCACCGTGTAAATACCAGCTGAAAACTCACTCAGGTCTAGTGAAGTCTTGTCTTTTCCCATGTAAACCCTTTTACCAGATAAATCTGAAAGAAATATTTCATAACTACTGAATTGATCAGCAGTTATGTTTACAGTTCCATTAGTAGGGTTAGGTGCTAAAGTCCAAGGTATTTCTGCTTGTTCAGTCACATTGTCTGGATCACACTCTAGCTCATTTATGTATTCCCACAGTAGGTTGTTAAACAGAATAGGCACCAGCGAGCCATCCTCAGGTAAGTCTCCCATTCTTACTACGACCAGCCCTTGGCTAGGAACTATATTTATGATCTGCCCATTTTTCCCTTGTGCAGAATAAACTTCAGAAGGGGCGTTTGGTAGAGCATTTCCTGGAAATACTATTTCAGTAGAAGGCATCATAAATGTTTCTGTATCGTTTAACCAAGTTAGATATCCGTAAGCTTCATTCAGATCTTGACTGGCTGTAGTCATAGCTTGGAAATAATCAGAGTCTTCCAGCACTATATTTCCATTCCATGTGCCTTCATTCAGTAATAAATGACCGAATCTAGCCATGCTTCTAGGCTTGCTAAATAACACATTATTAAAGCCTACAGGAACATAAGCTCCTGTAATACCAGTAGAAGAATTGAGCTGTGTAAAGAGATATAAGTTCAAGCCCATTCCAGTGGCATTCTCTAAAACTCCATCTAACAGCGTATATGGAGCGTTATGATAGTACCATGCTTCTCCTGGCTCATTTAGGAAGGTCAAGCATTCAGGATCAGTGCAGTCTAAATCACTCGTGTTATAGTCAAGCCCTGTAGTCATGGTTAACTGATTCCAAATGGTAATCTGCTCTTCCTCCTCAGGAGTTAAGCTAGTCCAGCCTTCCCCTAAAAAATCTGAACTAGGGTCTGTAATGTCTAAAAGTCCTTGTTCTTGGGCTAATCCTACCAGAAAAGCCGTCATAGTTTTTCCTGCTGAAGCCCAGTACCAAGTGCTATCTGCAGTAAAAGAATCATAATATTCTTCCACCACTATTTTACCGTCTTTGAGAATGATGAAAGCCTTGGAATTATTATCACCTACGAAATTCACCATAGAATCTACCTTATGCTGGCACCAGTTGAGTTCTTCTAGCGGCATGGTTTCCCATTCATCACCAGTCGTAGGAGGGAAGTACTGTTTATTCTGCGCGGTGCAATGGCCAACTGCCATCAACACCATCCATAAAGAGAGAAATACTTTCATGATACCAAGTTAGACAAAGGTTCTCAAAGAAGGTTTAATTCAGCTATGGATAAATAAACCGCATTTCAGTGATTAGTCCATCTATAACAGTGTAAATAGCCGTTACTCTTAGAATAGCATCAGGTTCTTCTGCGGAGTAGCCTGTTACTTTTTCTTGGTCTATAACTTGGTTTCCAGTCACTATTCTGTTCATGATTTCACTGTTTAAATCTGGAGCAGTTTTGAAAAAATCGCTGAACATTTCTCGGAGTTCGGCTTTACCTGTTTTGCGCAGCTGATCAGGATAATTGTAAACGGTTACATCTTCTGAGAAAAGTGCCAGAAAAGCTTCCAAATCCTGATTATTATAGGCTTCCAACTGGGCGTTTACCGTTTTTATAGCCCTTTTCTCCTTTTCTGTGTAGGGGTTTTTAGTGTTTTGCGCAGCAGTAAATAAACTTGAACTTAAAAATACCAGACCTATAATCCACTTCATGTCATTCGATTAAAAAATGAAAGGTAGTGAATAAATGGGGCGAGAAGTAGCACCCTAAGACTCTTTAAGGTCTTTTAGCAGTTCGGCATATTCATCTCTCGTTTTTCCATAAATAGCAGGAATGTACCATTTAAATGTAGCCAGTGTTATGAGGGTGCAGAGCACGATTCCTATTCCTAGAAGAGTAAGTATAAATTCCCATGGAATACCTTCTACTTCTCCTTTGATATCTATTTTTAGGAAGAGGCCTAGTAAGAACCCTAAAGGCATGAGCAGTGCTGTGTATAGCTTCAGTCTCTTTATAAAACTATCCATAACACCCACTTGAATTTCTGTAGATTTTAAGATGTTTTCAGTAGGAGCTTCCTTCATACTCTTCAGTAACTTGCCGTAAGGAATCCAGTTAATAATGAAGATGACTATGGTGGCTATGATAAGCCAAGGTAGGAGAGGAGTATCAGCATACTGAATAAAGATGTACGTAATTAAACCAAGAGCCGCGGCCCATTCTATGAGTATTTTACGCTTGAGTTTAGCAGCTATGCTTTGAGATTTTTTAGTAGCCATTTCTAATATTTTAGGTTCTATAGTAGAGAAGTATTCAGAAGCTTTTTCATCTGAATCTTTCCATACGGAGTTCAAATCAAATTCTTTCATAATCATACTTTTTTAAGAGTGAATGGAGTTTCTCACGGGTTCTTTTCAGTTTAACACCTACGTTAGATGTGGTGATACCCATGATTTCAGAAATCTCCTCGTATTTTTTTTCTTCTAGGTGCAGCAGAATAAGCGCTTTTTCATCTGGCTTTAACTGCTGAATGCATCGGTAGAGTAGTTCTATTTTTTCATTTATATGCTCTTCATTATAAGGGTCTTCTGCGGGCTCAGGCAGTTCAGATCCACTTAGGTTAATAAAAGAAGCCTTGCCTAGTTTCTTTCTAAATGAAAGTGCTGTGTTTAGTGCTACTCTATAAATCCAAGTTGACAATGAAGACTTCCCTTTAAACGTAGAAAATGAGCTCCATAGCTGTACAAGCACTTCTTGATACAGGTCTTCAAAATCTTGCTGGTTAGAAGTGTAGGCTCTACAAATCTTATAGAAGATGCCATTATTAGCTTGGATGATATGTTTAAATTCGCTCTTGCTCACGTTCTATTTTAGTTAGTAGCATTTGAATCAGAATTATTACACGCAGTGCAAATGTTTTTTCGATTTAAAATTTTTACCTCTGAAAATGAGAGGTTTACGGAAAAATTAAATTCTTACTGTAATTTTTTTCAAAACTAGAATACTAACAAGATAGAAACTCAAAAATAATATCATGAAAAAGGTAATAGTATTTATCATCGGACTAATAGTAGGTCTAGTAGTAGTAAAATCAGCAAGCGGGCAGGAAGAATCTAATTCTTTGCTGTACAAAGTAGAAGGAAATGGAATAAAGGCTTCCTATTTATATGGAACTATTCATCTTATGCCAGCCACAGAATTTGAATTAAAAGAAAAAGTAGAAAAAGCGTTCAATGAATCAGAACAGATTGTACTAGAATTAGACATGGATGATCCTTCCATACCAGCAAGTATGATGCAGGGAGCTCTAATGACAGATGGTACCACGTTAGATAAGTTGCTGACTGAAGAAGAATACCAGATGCTAGATAAGGAGTTAAAAGCTTCTATGGGAGTAGGGTTAGAAACTTTTAATTCCATGAAACCGTTCTTCTTATCTACCATGTTAATGGCCAAATTAGTAGGAGAACAGCCGGCTTCTTACGAAGGGACTTTCGTTCAAATGGCCATGGCTAACGAACAAGAAATCCTTGGGCTCGAAACGGTAGAAGATCAGCTAGGAGTATTTGATAAAGTATCATACGAATCACAAGCTGAAGACCTTATGGAGATGTTTACTGAGGAAGAAGAAATGAAAGAACTTTACAAGAAGATGATAGAAGCCTACAAAGCTGAAGATTCAGAGACTCTATATGAATTACTAGTGGAGGGTTATGATGGAAACCAAGAAGAAATCGGATATCTACTAGATGATAGAAACCAAAAGTGGATTCCTCAATTCAAGGTGTTCTCTGCTGATAAAACTACTTTTTATGGAGTAGGAGCTGGACATTTAGAGGGAGAGCTAGGAGTAATTAACTTACTTAGAAAAGCAGGTTACACCGTTACTGCTATTTAAGAGTATTAAAAAACATACCAGAAAAGGCGTTCTTTCGGAGCGCCTTTATTGTTTGCGGAGGTCTTCTATATAGCCCGTAAAAAACTCATAGTCTTCTGAATCTTTTTCATAAGTATTCATGAGCTGTTCTCCTTTTTTGATTAATGCTAATCCCTTTTCTCTATCCAGAGATAAAGCTAA
>CAZTVP010000074.1:0-8623 GCA_964616995.1 uncultured Comamonadaceae bacterium | reverse complement strand
ATTCGCTATAAAGCATGGTGTCTTTAATTTTGATGACTGATTTTAGTCTGCTTAAAATCAATTATTTACACCTATTCTAAAAGAATTTTTCAAAAAAAATGCAACTTCATTAAGAGTGCCCTGTCATTAAGGTGAAAACTATAGATTCTCATTAAGAATCTTAAAATACTCTTAAAATGAAAAAAGCAAAAAACGCCTTCATGGCAGCAGTAGCCTTAGGACTACTATTTACCTCTTGTAAAAAAGTCATTCTAGATGCAGGTGACTTAACCACAGAAATTAGAGACCTCGATGGAGAATTCACTGAAATAAAAGCAGATGGTTCATTAGACATATATGTGGGTCAGTACGAAGATGAAATCAGAATAGAAGCCGGAGAAAAACTGATGGAACATATAGAGACTTATGTTCAAAATGGAACGCTCTTCATAGATGAAGAAAGCAGTAATTTTCTTACCTCTAGACCTCGAAGAGTTTTTGTAGATGCCAGTTTTCTAGATAGAATTCAAATGGATGGGAGTGGAGACCTAGAAGCAGAAAATATTTCTTCGGAGGACTTTCAGTTAGACATAGAAGGCTCTGGAGACTCTGAAATAACTTTTAGCGAAATTAATACCGTAGTACTTGATTTACAAGGTTCAGGTGATTGTAAATTCACTGGAAATGGTGATAGCATGTACATAGGTCTGAACGGAAGCGGAGATGTAAGTGCTAAACAGTTCCAAGCAGAAACTGCAGTGGTAAACGTGAACGGAAGTGGTGATGTAGATGTATTCGCATCGGAATCTATTACCATTAATATAAATGGCAGTGGAGATGTGAGCTACTGGGGAAATCCTGCCGATACTAATTTTAATATCAACGGTTCCGGTGATATAAACCAAATCAACTAGTCTTTTTTAAACCTGCAAGGAAAAATGAAAAAGTTAATGATAGTAGTGGCGGTAATCCTTTGTGCAGCACCAAGGATTTCTGCTCAGACCGAGCTAACAGAAAAGAGTACGTTGCTTGGTAAAAAACCTCTCACCGGAGGATACATAGGAATCATGGGGAAAGGTGGAGAAATTCGTAACCAACAGGACGCATGGATAGGAGGAGAAGTAGGAGCTATTTTCGGTCATCATTTGGCTATAGGAATAGCGGGCTATGGGTTGGTAAATTCTATTCAGAGTCCTAATCTTTCGTTCAATGATAAGGCGCAGTTTTATCAAGCTGGATATGGAGGATTACACATAGAACCTATTTTATGGAATAAGAAGGTTATCAGCATCAGTTTCCCCACACTTTTAGGTGGAGGAGGAATTGCTGAGACCAGAGTAGGAGGGGTGCTGGATGAGTTGGAAGATTTCGATTTAGATGAGGGAGATTTTTATAACTCAGACCTATACTGGGTGGCAGAACCTGGAGTATCTGTAGCGTTAAATGTGAGCCAGTGGATGAAAATAACAGCTGGAGCTTCATATAGATACACGTACCAGTTAGACATGCCTTCCGTGGATGATGATTTACTGCATGGTCTGAATGCCAATGTAGGTCTTAAATTTGGATGGTTCTAATAGGATGGATGTAGTGGTGTATTGCACCGCAGAGAAAAACACCTCAAACGAATAAATGTCACATAAAGCACTAGACATACATAAGCACCTGGTAGAGCGCATAAAACGGAATGACAGAAATGCGCAGCGGGAGATTTATGAGCTTTACTCTGTGCCTATGTTCCATGTTTCTAAGCGGATTTTAAATAATTCTCAGGAGGCAGAAGATGTGCTTCAGGAGGCTTTTTTAGACATGTTTAGAAAGATAGATGGGTTTAGAGGTGAGAGTACATTCGGGGCTTGGTTCAAGCGTATAGTGGTGAATAAATCTATCAATCAGCTGAAAAAACAAAGGCATTATACTGATGATATAGAAAACATAGAAGAGCCTGAGGATGAGCTAGATGAAGTAGAACCAGAATATACTATGGAGCACATTAAAAGTGCTATGCAGGAGTTATCTCCAGGATTTAGAACGGTGTTTAGTTTATACATGTTTGAGGATTATTCTCATAAAGAAATAGCGGTGCAAATGGGAATCAGTGAAGGAACTTCAAAATCTCAGCTCAGCAGAGCTAAGTCAAAAGTAAAAGAGTGGTTACTGGCTAATAAAAGAGTGTCATGAAAGAAGATAAAATAAAGGATTTCATACAGAAAAATAAATCTGAGGCAGAGGAAGAAAGACCATCTGCTGGACTGTGGGATAAGATAGAAAGTCAGCTTCCTGAACAGCCGGAGGAAAAAATGGTTCCTCTGAAGAAAGTGTGGAGGATAGCACTTAGCTCGGCAGCAGTTTTAGCACTGGCAGTGGCAGCTTTTCAGTTTAGCGGAAGCCAAGAAAAACAGGCACAAGAAGAAGGAGACATGAGTATAGACCAGTTAGAGGTGTATTATACCTCACAGGTAAATAGCAGAATAGAACAACTTAAGATGTATGAGGTAGATGATGAACTATTAGAGGAAGTAGCACTGCTAAAAGAAGAATTCAATGATTTAAAAAATGAAGCGCATAAAGGAGTGAATCAAGAGGACATCTTGGATTCTATGATAGATAATTACAGACTCCGAGTGCAGATTTTAGAAGATATAATGAGAGAAGTAAAGAAAAATGAAGGTAGAAATGATATTGCGCAGTAAACTCATAGCGGTACTCTTGGTCTTGACTTCTACAGTAGGGTGGTCTCTGGAAGATTATGAAATGACGAGAGATATGTATGAAGCTTTTCCCCTGGGTGAGGAAACTACAGTAGAAATAGAGAATAAGTATGGAGATGTGTACATAGAAACCTGGGAAAAGGATAGTGTAGCCTTTGAGATAGAGATAGTAGCCTATGCTGAGAAGGATGAGTTTTTAGAGGAACTACTAGATTTAGTAGAGATAGATTTTAAAAGCTACAGCACGTTTATCATAGCCAAAACAGAAATAGGAGAGAGCCAAAATCTCCTAGATAAGGCTGGGTTTTTCATCTCCAAGAAAATAGCAGGGACTAAAGAAGTAAGAGTGAACTACCGAGTTTTTCTTCCTACAGAAACTGCGCTGAGTATAGAAAATGAGTTTGGAGATATTTACATAGATGAATACCTGGGAGAAATAGATATAGACTTAAGCCATGGTGAATTACGCGCTAATCTCCTGGCAGATATTCAGTCCATAAAAATCAGGTATGGTGAGGTTAAAATAGATGAAGCTTCAGGAGGAAGACTAAATCTGGGATTTGTAAAAGGGGCTGAGCTAGGCTTGTTATCTGATGTGTTTATTAAATCTTCGAGTTCTGAGATAGACATAGAAGAAATAGATGTTCTCAAACTAGAGTCTAGATTAGATGAAATTTACATAGAAAGCCTAGGGGAGTTAGCTGGAAAAACCACCATGACTAAAGTGCATGTCAAGTACCTCATGGATGGAGCTGACTTAGAAAGTAAATATGGAAATGTCCGAATAGAAGAGCTCATGCCTACTGCCACTAAGGTAAAAATGAACGGTACGAATACAGACTATGCCATAGACCTAAGTGCAGATGCCAGCGGAACATTTGAAATTCAGATGAGCAGCAGTAAAAATCTGTCCTCATCTACTGAATTAGTAAAGGTCAAAGACCAAATAGCCCTAGACGATAAAACCAACCGCTATGAAGGTAAACTAACTGGAGGAAGCGGAGATGTGAGAATCCAAATGATTACCAAAAATGGCGATGTGGAGTTGGGAATGTGAGTGAATGAAATTTTGATTTTAGTCCCGATAGCTATCAGAATACAAAGTATGATTTCATTTGTGACCATGTTCATGCCTGAATAGTATTGACCATTTTGAGTTAAAAGTTGGTACTAGTTATAAATTAGACTTTAATCACTTTAGCTAAAGATTTAGCATTTGACAAAATCTTAAAAACAAAAAACCGCCACATCACTGTAGCGGTTTTTTAATTTCCTTGCTAGGTTAAGTCTTTCTTACTTCTTCAGCGCGTCTCTAATTTCTTTAAGAAGGTCATTATCAGACGGCCCAGCTGGTGCAGCTTCCTCTTCTTTCTTCTTTGTTTTTTCGTACGCTTTAGACATCATGAATAACACGAAACCAACTATGATTAAGTTGATGATGGTGTTTATCCAAGAACCATACATAATGGCATTTTCTGGCTTAGTAACTTCTCCAGCGGCATCAGTTTCTGCGGCAGATAGTACATATTTTAAATCCGCAAAGTCTACTCCACCCGCGAAGTGCCCTATGAAAGGCATCATAATCATGTCCACGAAACCTTTGACTACTAATCCCACGGCTCCTGCTAGAATAACTGCTATAGCGAACTCAATCACGTTACCAGTCATTATAAATTTCTTAAATTCTTTAAGCATAATAAGTTGATTTTTAAATTAAAGTTTACAATTCAGCAAATAAGACGAAAAACAAAAAGGGAAGTCACATGACTTCCCTTTTTTATTAACTATTATGGATGAAAAATTTAGTCTTTCACTTCCTCAAAATCTACATCTGTCACCTCTTCATCGCCATCAGCCGCTCCTGCATCACCAGCGTTACCTGCATCTGCTCCGCCTTCAGACTGAGCAGCTTGCTGTGCAGCATACATCTCTTGACTAGCCGCTTGGAACACATTATTCAGGTTATCTATACCAGCATTAATGGCATCTATATCTTGATTCTTATGTGCTTCTTTAAGCGCTGCTAACGCGTCATCTATAGGTTGTTTCTTCTCCGCAGGAATCTTATCACCAAACTCGCTTAACTGCTTCTCCGTTTGGAAAATCATGCTGTCAGCTTTGTTAATGGTTTCCACTCTTTCCTTAGCTGCTTTATCTGCTTCTTCATTAGCTGCAGCTTCAGATTTCATCTTTTCGATTTCTTCATCAGTTAATCCTGAAGAAGCTTCTATTCTGATGTTCTGCTCTTTACCAGTAGCGTTATCTTTAGCTCCTACGTTAATGATACCATTGGCATCTATATCGAAAGTTACTTCTATCTGAGGCACTCCTCTAGGTGCTGGTGGAATTCCATCTAAGTGGAATCTTCCTATGGTCTTATTATCTGCAGCCATAGAGCGCTCTCCCTGTAACACATGAATTTCTACACTTGGCTGGTTATCTGCAGCTGTAGAGAAGGTCTGTGATTTCTTAGTGGGGATAGTCGTGTTGGCATCTATAAGTTTAGTGAAAACTCCTCCCATAGTTTCTATTCCTAAAGAAAGTGGAGTTACATCTAAAAGAAGTACATCCTTTACATCACCAGCTAAAACTCCACCTTGGATAGCAGCCCCTACAGCCACTACTTCATCAGGATTAACTCCTTTAGAAGGCTCTTTTCCGAAGTATGATTTAACCGCCTCTTGTACAGCAGGTATTCTCGTAGAACCACCTACTAAGATGATTTCATCTATATCACTTTTAGAAAGTCCAGCAGCTTTAAGTGCAGCTTCACATGGCTCTATAGTTCTCTTGATTAAAGAGTCCGCCATCTGCTCGAATTTAGCTTTAGATAGAGACCTTACTAAGTGCTTAGGAATACCATCTACTGGCATAATGTAAGGAAGGTTTACCTCTGTATTACCAGATGATGAAAGCTCTATCTTAGCTTTTTCAGCAGCTTCTTTTAGCCTTTGCAACGCCATAGGGTCTTTACTTAAGTCTAATCCGCCATTCTCATCTTTAAATTCCTGAACTAACCAGTCTATAATCACCTGGTCAAAGTCATCTCCACCTAAGTGTGTGTCTCCATCAGTAGAAAGCACCTCGAAAACTCCGTCTCCAAGTTCCAGAATAGATACATCATGTGTTCCACCTCCAAGGTCAAACACTACTATCTTTTGGTCTGTAGATTTTTTATCTAGTCCATAAGCCAGTGCAGCAGCAGTAGGCTCATTGATGATTCTCTTTACTTCTAAACCAGCTATTTCACCAGCTTCTTTAGTAGCTTGTCTTTGAGAATCATTAAAGTAAGCAGGCACGGTAATTACCGCTTCGGTTACATCTTGTCCTAAGTAATCTTCAGCAGTTTTCTTCATTTTCTGAAGTACCATAGCTGAAATCTCCTGAGGAGTATATTTTCTATCGTCTATCTGAACTCTAGGTGTATTATTATCACCTTTAACTACTTCATAAGGAACTCTTTCCGCTTCTTTTTGCACATCGCTAAAAGAGCTTCCCATAAATCTCTTGATAGAGTAAATCGTTTTAGTAGGATTAGTTATGGCCTGTCTCTTAGCCGGGTCTCCTACTTTACGCTCTCCGCCTTCTATGAATCCTACTATGGAAGGAGTAGTTCTTTTTCCTTCGCTATTAGGAATAACTACAGGCTCATTTCCCTCCATTACGGCTACGCAAGAGTTTGTGGTTCCTAAATCTATTCCAATGATTTTACCCATTTCTTTTTGTTTTTAATTTTAAATTCGGCTTGGGTAAGTCAATCACTGTGCCACCAGTATTTTAGGTAATTATGTCAGTAGGTATATGACATGCGGTGCAATAGGCCTTGCGGACACATGACAAATTGTCGAATCAGGAGGCCTTTACTTTTCTTTCAGCCACCATTTTAATCTCCTGAAAACTCCACTCAAAGTCGAATAAACCTGCATCTAGCTGTTCCACAAGTGCAGACTGAGAATAATAACATGTTAGCTCTTCCAGCATTTCGAAGTCGAGTGTTTTCCAAAAGTTGACTACATCATCAGGCACATCGTTCATCTTAGTTCCTAGTTTAGAGTAAATATCAGCTAGGTGAGAAAACATATCTACATGATTAGTAGTGAGTTTGTTAGCGGGGAAGTTAGACATGGCCAAATCCTCTGTGAATAAAACGGGTACATTCTCTACGCATGAAGTTCCATGCTTGTGTAAAAACCTGAGAAGAAGTTCCACATCAAATGTCTCATTCATGAATTCCATATAAAGAAGAACTTCTCTTAGCGCCTCCGCATCAAAGGCTTTAAAACCAGCCTGCGTGTCTTTAATATCCTTTAGGAGAGGAAAGAGGCTAGTACGCGCATAATGCCGCAGTAGAATAATCAGTTTGCCAGGTTGGTCTCTGGTACTTTCAGGTTCTGTAGTGGTAGCGTTTTCTTTTACCAATACTGATTTAGCCATACCATAGCGGTGAGCTAATGAAGCTTTTTTGCCTTCTTGAGCTATTGGAATTATTAGGTTTCCAGACTGTGCTAGATTAGAAGAAAGGTCGGCATCTGTGTAAGAGATAATGTGCTTCTTGTTTTTGGAAACGAACTTGTCTAAAGCTTTCCATAGACCGTAAGTAATAGCTCCTCCTTTTCTAGAATCTGAAGGTGAATCCAAGTCCATAAACCCTTGGCAAATCACTAACTCACCTATGGCATCTGCCAGTTTTAGCACTTCTACTTTTTTATAAAACTCATCTTCTTTTATGGCTTGAGCCACTTCATAACTACTAGGCTCCTGTGGACATCCGTCATCTACAGCTATAATGTCCCAAGTAAGCTTGGCGCTTAGCCCTTTTGATAACCAGTTCAGCTGTCTTACTTTTTCTCTGAGGCAATCTTCACCATGTGTGTTTTCATCTTTGGTTTGTAGTCGAGCAGTTTCATTATACATCCCAAAGACCACACTTAAGTGAACTGCCTCTTTCAGTTGGCTTACTTTCTTCTTGCTGGCCGCGCATTTTATGGCTTCTAGTAGCACAGGACTAGTATTAGATACAAACTTGGAACTAGACATAAGGTCTTCTTCCAGTCCTAGAATATTGTCATGTTTTTGATAGAGTTGTTCTGCTATTTCTAGCACTCTGCTGTTTTGAATAGGATTGGTTAAATCTCTTTTCTCTATCGGATAATTAGTAAAATCTTGAATGGTCATTTCTTCATCACTTAGTTGAGCCGTCAAAATTATTTGAGCACTAAGCCAGACTTTTTAGGTCAAGTGCTGTTAAGTTTGTAAGAAATCGCTACTCCACCGCGAAAGAATTTCCGCATGCAAGACCAGCTTGGCCATAGTTTTAGTTCTGTTACATGTCCAAAGAGGGTAGTTTCGATGGTGCCTTCTCTAACTGAGTTTCTAGCAGATGGAGGTTTGGAAGAGCGCTTAGTGGGATTGACTAAATTCTGTGTAAAACCAGAGGGATTGAAGGCTCAGAAACAAATCATAGGAGGAACCAAGCAAGTGAAAATAGATAAGCTAAAAGCACTTCAGACAGATTTAGTTATAGCCAATAAAGAGGAAAATACGCTGGAGGATATAACAGCCATAAAGGAGTTTTGTCCTGTGTGGGTGACTGACATTAAAAACCCTTCAGATGCTTTTAAAGCCATGCATGACCTTACCGCGTTTCTAAAGCTAGACCTAGATGTTGGTAAAATAAAATCTTCTTTCTCAACGGTGCAATGGCCTCAAAACCTAGGAACCGCCCTCTACTTGATATGGAGAAATCCTTATATGTCTGCAGGAGGAGATACGTTTATAAGCAGTATGCTGGAGCAGGCAGGTTTTCAAAATGTGCTGGAGGAGTTTAATCGCTATCCTACGTTATCAGAAAATGAAATTATTTCATTAAATCCCACACACGTTCTTTTGTCTTCAGAACCTTTTCCATTCAAAGAAAAGCACATTCAAGAGTT
>CAZTVP010000073.1:0-8630 GCA_964616995.1 uncultured Comamonadaceae bacterium | reverse complement strand
GTCAACACGTACACCCACGTTAAAGATGATGTCATCAAAAGCAAACTTATCCATAACGAACCCAGAAATATAAATTGGTTCATAAGCTCCTACAGCTCTGGTTCTTCTTCCATTTTCATCAGTTTCATTGAAGAAATCATCTAAAGAAGGTCTGGTACCAGTTAATCTATTACCCAGGTGATCAAAACCGTAATAAGAAACTAAATTATTTCCTTCATTCAGTAACTCCTCTGCTGAAAAGAAGGACAGCTCGAAGATTTCAGGATCTAGGGCGTCTATATTAATAAATTCACCTCCGTTTACATCCATTCCTAATGCGTTTCTAAGGTTTTCATCTATAAAAGATTGGTTGTCACCTATTATGGTATTAAAGGTGTAGATGGTAGATGAACCAATATTCCCTTCTACGAAATCATTAGGATTTTATGAAGCTGTAGCTACTTGTCTTGTGTGACTATTCGTATTTAAACGTGCTAGATTCCACAGACCTACAGGAGCTAATCCATAAAATGCGTCTCTTCTTTGTTCATATTCAAATCCAATTTGCACCGCGTGATTTCCTATATCAGCGGAACCTGCTCCAGTAAACCTAATTTGAGAATCAAAACCCTTCTGGAATACGTTAGCTGGAGTTCCTAAATAATTCCAAAGATTATATGTCTCAGCTATTTCATCTCCATTTCTGACTCCACCACCTTGTAGTATATTGTTTAAACTACCATAAACAGAGAATCCATCGAATTGACTTCCTGCATAATTGTTAGCTGCCACAGTAGGGTTGTTCAATAAAATACCGAGCGCAGTTCCGTTTAACTGTTCTGAAGGGAATGCACTAAAGTAATCATTCATGAGTGCGGAGGCACTTGGGTTAGAATCACTTGGTTGAAATGTTACGTAAACTTCTTGGTTATTTCCATCAAGAGGAAGCAGGTTAGAAACGGTATTTCCATTAGCATCTTCTCCTGTAGGGGAAATAGTGTAGGAATTTCTTCTAAACACATCGTATGTCCCTACATGTCCATATTTGAAGAAATCTTCACCATGTCTTTTGTCTGAAATCTCGAAGGTGTTTTGAGAATAATCTACCATCAGTGTGTAGTAGATATTCTTAACGTTACTGGTGCTTTCAGGGTCATTTTCGAATCGTTGGCTGAATCTACCATAAGCTCTCCAGTCGAAAGCTGTCTGGTATGAGTTGTTATCAGTATTCATTAACATGTTATCATAGCTAAAATTATTCCTAGCTAAGAAAGAACCAGATCCTCCAAATGTAAGGTTGATAGTAGGAGTGGTGGTCACGTCAATTTTCCCTGAGAGTGAAGCTCTAGTTGATCCTACGTTTTGTCTAGTAGGTAAGTACTCGATGTCTTCAGCTCTTATAAAATCTGCATTATATAAGAACCCTTGTGGTCTTCCATTAAAATAGTTCACTCGAGCTGGGTCTGTGAGTAATTCTTCTCTAACCTCGTCTCTTAAATAAGGTGTGCCATCAAAGGCAGGTCTAGGATCCACTTGATGGTTAAAGTTCCCTGATAAGAAAAACCCAAGTAAAGGCTTATCTTTAGATCCATCCTCATTCTTCTTCCACAGTAGAGGACCTGATAAAAATCCTTCCACTAGGTTATATCCAAATCTGTCTAATCCTACGGCTGTTCTTCCACTTTTAAATCCTGAACTTAATAAGTCAAGTCCACCGAAGTAGAATGAAGAAGCCCCTCTTGTAGTAATACTAATTATACCTCCAGTAGCATCTCCGTAGTTTGCAGGGACACCACCAGTAATAACTGAAACCTCTTCTAAAGCAGCTTTAGGGAGGTTCGTGGAACCTCTGACTTTAATTCCATCGATATAGTAGAATGTTCCTGATGTTCTAGAACCTCTTACGGACAGTTCACCACCTGTACCAGCACTACTCACACCTGCTACTGTGGTAGCTATAGAAGCAGCACTACGTCCAGGCATTTTAGCTAGATCTTCCCTAGTAACTGTACCTCCAGAGGCACCTCCATCTTTGTCTATAAGTGGCACCGCATAATCGATCACTACTGCTTCTTCTAGATCTATACCATCACTTTCTGAGAGAGTGGCATCTAGGAAATTTGTCTTATTGGATTTTACTATAAAACCATTTACTCTTTGTGTGGTATAACCAACGAATGAAAATTCTACTTCATAAGTCCCTGGATCTATCGGCTTTATGGTGTAGTTTCCATCGAAGTCTGTTGTAGACCCGTTCACTTGGTTTCCGTTTAAATAAACTAGAACGTTACAGAATGGCACTCCCTCTCCGGTAGCTGAGTCGGTAACTTTTCCTTTTATGGAACCTTTTCCCTGCTGCGCAAAAGATACTGCCGAAGCACATATTAATACAAATAAACTGAGGTATAACTTTCTCATTATTCGGTTTGGTTTAGGTTTGAAGTATAATTTCTTCTCACAAGAGGGCGTAAATATAGAAATTTTTGTACTCGACAAGATTTCTTACACCTCCTTCCAATCATTTTTTAGAGCTCACTTTAGGAATCCTAAATATCTGATTCTAGATGAGTCTTCATACAGAATATAAAAGTACGATAGGAAAGAGACTTCAAATAGAAGTTTTGGTCAAATGAAAACCAATAATATACATGTCTCAGATGGGGCGGAACCTATTTTCTTCTAAACCAACGCTTGTAAAAAGGTGGGCGTTTATGACCTGAATGAATCATGCTCTTTTTAAGAGTCTTCTTCATTCTGCGCCTAGTTTTCTTGTCCTGAATTTTTTCATGACCGTTTCTTCTACTATTGTATTCAGCTCGTTTGGCTGCTTTGTTTGACTCAGCTTTTGAGACTTGTCTTTTCTGTTCTTTTTTAGCTGATTTGTCACCTCTTTTTTGAGCTAATACTGAATTAGAATTTAAGCCAACAAAAAGCGAAGTTATCAGTATGTAGAACAAGAATTTTTTCATTTAGAAGTGGATTTATAAAGAAGCTTCGTTATAATAATGTGATTGTTTTCAGGTGTTTGAGTGAGCGTGGATGTTAACCATCCATTCTCGTCATAAATGAATTCTAATCTTTCTGTACACTCGTTATTTGAATACGTTTCTATCTTGAATAAAGTATCTTCTAAATCATAGAACAGTTTAAAGGTTTTTTCTTTTTGTCCTACATAGTTGATTTCAGATAGTAGCCCTTCGTCATTATAAGTGAATGATTTGTTCAGTTGGGTTGTGCTAAGCTCGTAGTTGAGGGTTTCCTTTTCAATTAATCCATGAATATTATAGCCCTTAGTGTAGGTTCTAGTATGAACTTCTCTTTTATTAAATGTGTGTATTTCGTTTTCTGATATGTTCACATAGCGCATTTGGTTTACTAGTGTACTGTCTTTTTCATTTTCTGGAATTTGGGTTTCTGGATTGTAGGATTCACTTCGGTAGGTATTAGATTTTGTGTGATTTTGACTTTGGGTGTAGTATTTTCTTAGGTATCCTGTTCCATCTTTATAAGTAATGTAGTTCATCTTTCCATTGGTCCTTTTCCAGAGGGAGTGGTCAATCAATGAAACAGCTCCAATTTTACGTTGGTAAAAAGATTCTATGATTTTTCCTTCCTCGTTGTAATTCTCATACTTGATGGCTGCTTTGGATTTTATCCGTTCACTAGGATTTTTACTGGATAACTGATAATCTATTCTAGATATGTTTTTACTGGCTATGTATATACTGTCCAGCTCATAGCTCAGAATACCATCCCATGAAACTTTAGGGATTACTACTTGGCTTAACCCTTCTTGGAGACTGAAGGATACTCCTAAAAGAATGAGGGTTTGAAATAAGAACTTATTTAATCTGAAGTAATGCTTCATCTACTGTGTTAACAGGAAGGTTACATGTTTTATTTTGACAAACATAAATAGTGCCCATATCTGAAATTTTTCCTTCAAGTAATGGTATCTCTGATTCTTCGGAGGCTCCTACAATTATTTTATTTGGAATGTAATTTAGACTGAACTCTCTAGATAATTCTCTTAAATTCTCTCCAGTAAATGCTACTTCGTAGAATGGATATTCATAAAAGAGGTGAAGGGAAAGCCAATTACTGTAGGACTGTCCATAGTCCATATATAGTGAAATGGTCTTGGCCATTTGCACAGCAGATGAGGTAAATAAAGAATTATCTAGTAGTTTGCCTAGTTTAAAGAGGTTATGAGCAATTACGCTATTACTAGATGGAATTACATTATCTGTGAGTTCAAGTTTACGTGCTATTAATGGTGCATCCTCATCAGAGGTGAAATAGAACATTCCTGATTCTGAATCATGAAAATGGTCTAGCGTAAATAAAGAAAGTTCCTGAGCTACTAGAAGTAAATCCTCTTTGAACGTTACCTCATACACGTCTATGAGAGCTTGGATGGTGAAAGCATAGTCTTCTAAGTAGCCGTTTATCTTAGAAACTCCATTTTTAGAAGTGTGAAATAGTGCTCCATCAGGAGTTCTAAATGTATTCAAAAGGTGATTCAGCTCACTTTTAGCTTTCTCGACTAGGTTCGGTTTATCTAAAAAAGCCCCGGCTTTAGCTATAGATGAAATGTACATGGCGTTCCATGAGCACAGGATTTTATCATCTAGTCCAGGTCTTATTCTTGTGTTTCTAATAAGGAGTAATTTGTCCTTGAGTGCTTTAAGAGCTCCTATTTCTTCTCTGGTCTGAAATTCCTTTAGCTTTTCCTCTGAAGTGAGTAGGATATAATTTCCATCCCATTTACCTTTCTGGTCTAAGTGAAAGTAGGATTCTGCCAACTCGTATTCTTCTGGAGTCAGCTTAGCTTTTAATTCTTCTTTCTTCCACACATAGAATTTCCCCTCTTCACCTTCTGAGTCAGCATCTAATGCGCTATAATATCCTCCAGACTTATGATGTAATTCGGTTTCTACGAATTCAATTGTCTCTAGAACTACATCTTTGTAACGTGTTTTTCCTGTAGCAGAAAATGCTTCTGAGTAAAGAGAGATGAGCTGAGCATTGTCATAAAGCATTTTTTCGAAGTGTGGAACTTTCCAGTTTTCATCAGTGCTGTATCTAGCAAATCCTCCGCCCAGGTGGTCATAGATTCCTCCTGCAGCCATTTGGTCCAGAGTGAGCTCTACATATTTCTGAACCGATGAATCTCCTGTTAAGTGAGCGTATTGAAGAAGGTAGCTAAAGTTATTTGGCAGTGGAAATTTAGGTGCACGGTTAGGGCCTCCTTTTTTAGTGTCCCAGTAGTTTTTCCAGTCTTCTGTTACGCGGTGCAATAATTCACTGCTATTCAATTCATCTTCTGTGCTTTTATCAACTAATTCAGCCTGTTGGATACCTTCTGTGAGGTTAGTAGCATATTCTTCTAACTTTTCTGGGTTGTCAGTTCTAAGCTGAAGAATAGACTCTAGGGTTTGATTCCAATCCGCTTTTGAGAAATAGGTCCCACCAAATATGGGTCTCCCATCTGGTAGAGTGATACAGTTTAGTGGCCATCCTCCTGAACCGGTCATTAATTGCACCGCAGTCATATATACTTGGTCCACATCTGGTCTTTCTTCTCTATCTACTTTTATGTTAATGAAGTTATCATTCATGAACTCGGCAGTGAGTGAATCTTCAAAAGATTCTCTCTCCATTACATGACACCAGTGGCATGCGCTGTAGCCTATGCTGATTAGTACAAGTTTATCTTCATGACGCGCTTTTTCAAATGCGGCTTCACTCCATGGTAGCCAATTCACTGGGTTATGCGCGTGCTGAAGCAGGTAAGGACTGGTTTCATTAATGAGTGCATTCGTGTGAAGGTGGTTAGAATGATTCATTTTTCTGCTGTCATTGCACGAGACTAATGTGAATAAACTAAATAGAACACTTAGATATGTGATTCGGGTAATCATGTATTGCACCGCTAAGATATAGACGGATTTTAACGAGAATATAGATTCATAAGAACTTATCAAAGCGTTAGATTTTATAGTGAATAGCAAAGCTGAGCTTGTTAATATTTACCTATGAATTATCACAGGATGAAAGGAGAGGGATTGGCTATTTTTGCCACTCAGATTTAAGTAAATAAGAATGACTGATAGTAAAATTTTTGACCTGATTTCTCTGGAAAAGAATAGGCAAGTAGAAGGTGTGGAACTCATAGCTAGCGAGAATTTCGTGTCTGAGCAAGTGATGAATGCCATGGGCTCGGTTTTAACGAATAAATATGCCGAAGGGCTTCCTGGAAAACGTTACTACGGAGGGTGTGAAATAGTGGATCAGGTAGAAAATTTAGCTATCGATAGAGTAAAAGAGTTGTTCGGAGCTGAATGGGCTAACGTGCAGCCGCATTCTGGTGCTAATGCCAATGCAGCAGTTATGCTTGCGTGCTTAAATCCGGGTGATGCTATCTTAGGTTTTGACCTGAGCCATGGTGGTCACCTCACACATGGCTCTTCAGTGAATTATAGTGGAAAGCTCTATGTTCCCCATTTCTATGGTGTGGAAGAGGAAACAGGAAGAGTGGACATGGATAAAGTAGAAGCCAAGGCTAAAGAAGTAAAGCCTAAGATGATTATTTGTGGTGCATCTGCCTACAGCAGAGACTGGGATTACGCCAGGTTCAGAGCTATAGCAGATGAAGTAGGCGCTGTACTTCTAGCAGATGTCTCTCACCCTGCAGGTTTAATAGCCGCTGGATTACTAAATAATCCTCTTCCTCACTGTCATATAGTTACTACTACAACTCATAAGACGTTAAGAGGACCAAGAGGAGGACTGATAATGATTGGAAAAGACTTTGACAATCCTTATGGTAAAAAGACCATGAAAGGAGTGGTGAGAAAAATGTCGAGCCTTTTGGATTCGGGTGTGTTTCCGGGAATGCAAGGTGGTCCTTTAGAGCATGTTATAGCTGCCAAAGCTGTAGCATTTCATGAAGCGCTCCAGCCAAGTTTTAAAGCGTATGGAGAAAGGGTAATTAGTAATGCTAGTGTCCTAGCAGATTCTTTAGTGGATTTAGGTTATAAAATCATCTCAGGAGGAACTGAAAACCACTCTATGCTGATAGATTTAAGAGGTAAAAATATAACTGGAAAAGATGCTGAAAAAGCACTGGTAAAAGCAGATATTACCGTGAATAAAAACATGGTTCCTTTTGATGATAAATCACCATTCGTAACTAGTGGAATGCGTTTAGGAACTCCTGCCATAACTACCAGAGGAGCAGACGAAAATGACATGAAGAAAATAGCTGAACTTATAGATAGAGTGGTAATAAACCATGAAAGTGAAAGTGAGATAGCAGCTGTTAAATCAGAGGTGAATCAGATGATGGGAAGTAAGCCGTTATTCAGTGCCTAATTCTTCTGTTTTTCCTTCTGGTTCTATCGTTTCAACCTCTAATTCTAGTTTAGGAAAAATATCAGTTCTACTGGCTGGTCTTTCATCTCCGTTCCAGTAGAAATCTTTGAGTATTTCATCTGCAGGAGCAGCTTGTGTAATTGGTAGTAAGGCTCCCTTAGGTTTAGTAAGAAACTTAATACGTTCTATAGCGCTGTCTTTCATGTAAATGATAATATCACTGCAGTCTATTTTATTTACGCTGGTAATCTTTTTCTCTTTGTCATCTATGGGGTAGTACACGGCTTGGCCGTTTCCTTGAACATCTAGTTTATGTAGTTCATTTTCTCTGAAGAACCCGATTATTTTTCTGCCCTTAATCTGGTCATACTTTTGGGCACCTTTATCGCTGGCTATAAAGGCATTTTGGTCAGCAAAAAGCCTATGAACATCACCATCTTTAAGTTGAATGGAAATAGAATCTGCCCACATTTGGTTGGCTTCGTTCCATACCATAGGGTTGTAGAACATTTGAATCAGACTGTCACCGTTCAGCCAAACTAAAGAGTCGGCTTTTCCTTGCATATCAGGCTTAAAGAATTTCACGCTGTGGTATGCTTTAATTAGGTTTTGGTCTGTAGAATCTTTTAGTGCTAGTAGCGTATCTGCATGAAGAAATAGAGAGTCCTCCGTGAAATCTTGAATGTACTGTGCTCTGCCTATTACGAATGAAGAGTCCTTTAGCTGGTCATGGAAACCGTAATCTCCTGTAATGGTGAATTTTTCTACAGAATCAGCTATTTGCACATTTCTAAAAGCTTCACCATATTTTACGGAACCATCATAGTAAATACTGTCTCCTTGTAGTCTTGTGCTTTCAGAGTTTATAATGGCATTTTCAGAGAATTGGCATATTTCGGTCTGAGTATTGTACCACCCGTTTTCACAATAGATATCTGAGTCTTTACTGGTAATAGTAGTAGGCCCGAAGAAGTAGGATATTTCTGAGAGATTATTGTAATGAAGTGTATCTGATTTAACTGTGTATTCAGGATTAGACAACACTACGTTTTTTCTAAAGTAGAACATATCAGCTTCGGAATCATAGCTCCCACTGCTGCTTGTTAGTGTATTGTTATTCTCTGAGCTTGTGATTTCTCCACCTCCTACATAAGAGCCTATACTTGACTTAAGGTCGTAAGCTAAGTACTGCGTTTTTAAGGACATATCATTGTCCTTAAATAGAACATCCTCTTTCAGAATAGCTTCGTCTTTCTCGAATGTATAATCTATAC
>CAZTVP010000072.1:2489-8653 GCA_964616995.1 uncultured Comamonadaceae bacterium | reverse complement strand
GATGTGAAAAAGCTTCTGCTTGGCTAAAGCATGAGGGTTTCCCTAATGTGCATCAGCTAGAAGGTGGAATTATCGAATACACTCGACAAGCGGAGAAACAAGGATTAAAGAATAAATTCAGAGGGAAGAACTTTGTATTTGACGAAAGGTTAGGAGAGCGAATTTCAGATGAAGTACTGGCCAAGTGCCACCAGTGTGGTGAACCGTGTGATGACCACACTAACTGTGTAAACGAAGCTTGTCATCTACTTTTTATTCAGTGTCCTAAATGCCAGGCCAAGTATGAAAACACCTGTTCAGATGAGTGTCAGTCAATTATCCAACTCCCTGAAGAAGAGCAGCGCGAACTCAGAAAAGGACAAGAACCACGCATAAACATCTTCAAGAAAGGTAGGTCGAACCTTCCTTTTATGAAGAAATAGAAGAATTCAATCATAACACCCGAATTGAAGGCTACGGTTTAAACCGTAGCCTTTATAATTAATTATAAGAATTGATGTACGAGCCCTGAGCGTTAGCCGAATGGGCGGATTTTATTCACCTCACTATCTCAGCAGCTATATCCAACCCTGAATCAAGCAGCTCTTGCACTTCATCCAATGAATCAAATAGCTGCTGAAAACCCTCTATCTCATAGTACCGCATCTGAATCTCCGAATTAACAAACGGATTACTAGCTATAGCCTTCACATCATACGGCAGAATTTCTACTTCAGGATGCTCATAAATATGATTTACCTCACCATAACTAGATAATACTCCAGCTCCATAGATTCTTGTCTTGTCCACGCCTTTCATTACCCCGAACTCTATGGTAAACCAGTACAATCTTTGCAGCGCAGTTAGCGCTTTGTCATCTCCTAAATAACCCACACCTATCTCCCCGAATTTATGCATAAACGCAGCATAAGTCTCATTCATCAGCAGTGGAATATGCCCGAAGGTATCATGAAACATATCTGGTTCTTCTAGGTAATCTAACTGCGCTCTTGACCTAAGCCATGTGCTTGAACAGAACCTTTTCTGAGTCAAGAGTTGAAAGAAATCCTCTACAGGAATTAACCCTTTTACCACCTCTATACTCCATCCAGTTTTTTCTAGAGAGCGCTCTACTTTTCTAAAGTCTGCCACCTCTTGATTACTCATGTTTGGCTGTAGTTCTTCTAAACAAGCCAGATATTCATCACACGATTTCCCCTTCAGATTAGCTACTTGCCTATCGTAAAGAATGCCCCATATTTCATGGTCTTCTGCCGTGTATTTTTCATAATTCTGCTTCACGTTTTACGCTATTAAAAAACCCCTTAATTCTACTAGAAAAAAGGGGTTTGAGTTTTATAAATACACATATACTTTACCGCTTCTTCCTATTGGAACTTGAGTAATAATATATGTGGTAATAATTCATCATTGCTGCTCCTCCGCTAAAGCTTCAGCGGCACGTGGACCGCTAAGATATCTAATTATTAGCCCAATTTTACCAGTTATATTCTATTAATTTTGTTTCATGCATAAATTCCACACCTTTCTTTATGTCCTATCACTATTAATTCTGCAGGCTTGCAGCGGTGATTTTTCTGGCGGTGAAAAACACCAAAACTCAGTCAATAAACAATCTACAGAACCACTATTCAAGCTACTCTCTGCAGACAAATCAGGAATCGAGTTTAAGAACACCGTAGTAGAAACAGAAGAGAATAATTACTTCGTAAATCAGTACATCTATAATGGTGGAGGAGTAGCCATAGGAGATATTAATAATGATGGTTTAGATGATATTTACTTTACTGGAAATGACACTCCAGATAAGCTATACTTGAATAAAGGAGGATTAAAGTTTGAAGATATATCAGCCAGTTCAGGCATAGATATTTCTGAAGACTCATGGAGCACAGGAGTATCTTTTGTGGATTTAAATGCAGACGGTTGGTTAGATATTTATGTGTGCAAAGCTGGACATACGCAGTCAGCAGAAAAAAGAAAGAACCAGTTGTACATGAACCTAAAAGATGGAACCTTCTTCTTAGACAAAGAAAACGCTCTATCAGATGTAAGCTCTTCTACTCAAGCTTCTTTCTGTGACTTTGACCTAGATGGTGATTTAGATGCTTACGTGCTAAATTATCCTGCTTCTTTTGATTTAGAAGACATGCAGAAGGGAAATCCACAGGATTCCGACCATTTATTTAGAAATGACGGACAAGGAAAATTTACAGATGTTACTGCAGAAGCTGGAGTTCAGAATTATGCCTTCGGTCTGGGAGTTATTACAGCTGATTTTGATGGAGACCAACTTCCAGATATATACGTGGCCAATGATTACTTAGAAAATGATTTTCTCTACATCAACCAAGGAAATGGACGCTTTACTGATGAAATAAAACGTAGAACCGGGCATAACTCTCAGAGCAGCATGGGAGTGGATAGAGCAGATATAAATAATGATGGTTTTGAGGAATTCTTCGTAGCTGAAATGCTTCCCTCAGATTACAAAAGGTCTAAAGAAAATATGGCTAGTATGGATATAGCATCCTTCTGGTATTTCATTTCTCAAGGGCACCATTACCAGTACATGCATAATGTGCTGCAGTTAAACCAGCAGAACGGCTATTTCTCTGACATTTCACAGATGGCTGGAGTAGATAAGACAGACTGGAGTTGGTCTCCTGTTATGGAAGACTTTGATAATGATGGCTTTATAGACTTATTTATTTCTAATGGTATCAAGCGTGATATGCTGAATAAAGATGCCAAGAACAAAAGAAAAGTCCTTCAGAAAAAAGAATCTCCTACAGTAAACCAGTTGTACGAGCTCATACCCAGCACTAAACTGGAGAATTATATTTCTAAGAACCAAGGAGACCTTACTTTCAGTAATAACACTAAGGACTGGGGACTGAGCCAAAAGACTTTTTCTAACGGTGCTGCAGCTTCTGACTTAGATAATGATGGAGACTTAGACCTGGTTATAAATAATCTAGATGACCGAGCCTATATTTATGAAAATACATGCTCAGATTATACGAACTCTGTTCAGCTAGAACTGAAATGGCCTAGAAGCCCAAATTTACATGCTGTAAACTCTAAGGTAGAATTATACCATAACGGGGCAGTAATTTCCAGAGAAATGCTTCCATCTACAGGTTTTCAATCTGGCACACATTCTAAACTTCACATAGGCTTAGGAGAATGGAGTAAACTAGATTCGGCTAGAGTAATTTGGCCTAATGGTGCGGTGCAAAACATACAACTTGACCTAGCCTCTAACTCTACTATTCCAGTAGAGTATAATCCTTCTTATACCTTAAAAAAGACCATCTCCAAAAAATACTTTCGAGAGGTGAACCCAAGTGATTTAGGATTAAAACACCTTCATCAGGAAAATAAATTTGATGACTTTGAAAAAGAGATTTTGCTTCCTCATCGTCAGTCCACTTTAGGGCCGTTTATAGAAGTAGCAGACTTGAATAAAGATGGTTTAGAAGATGTGTTACTCGGAGGAGCCAGTGGTCAAAAGGCAGCTTTGTTTTTACAAAAATCAGATGGAACTTTTACGAAATCCACCCTTGGAGAAAACGCAGAATGGGAAAACCAAGCTGCAGCTCTGTTCGATATAGATAACGACCAAGATGTAGACATCTTTCTAGTTAACGGTGGAAGTGAACCTGCCATAGACAAGCGGAATATGATTTATATGAATCAAGGGAGCCAGAACTGGATAAAATCGCCAAGGTCTAGAAATCCCGAGTTCTTGAATAATTCGTGCATCGTACACGCTGATTTTGATAGAGATGGTTTTGAAGATGTGTTTATAGGAGGCGGTTCCAAGCCTAATCAGTATCCTATGGCAGAAGTATCTATGGTTCTTTGGAACAGAAATGGAAGATTTGAGAAAGACTCCACATGGACAGTGAATTTGCCTGAGGCAGGATTTGTCACTGATGTTCTAGTCATTGATTTTAACAGTGATAACCTACCAGACTTAGTAGTAGCAGGAGAATGGATGAGTCTTCACTTCTTTCAGAATACTGGAAGTGGGTTTAAAGAAGTATCCTCAGATTTAGGCATAGCTTCAGAGATAGGCTGGTGGACTCATCTGCATGCTGTTGATTTAAATGGAGATGGCATAGACGACATCATAGCTGGAAACATGGGAAAAAATCATAAGTTCAGACCATCTACAGAGAAGCCTTTCATGATTTATTATGATGATTATGATGGAAACGGACAGGGAGATATAGTCTTGGCCAATACGTTTGATAATGGAACCTGTCTTCCTGTGAGAGGAAAGCAATGCATGTCTGAGCAGATGCCATTTATCTCGGAGGAAAAGGTAAATTCCTATAACCAATTTGCTGAATCTGACCTGCCTGGTTTACTAGGTAAAAACCCAGAAGAAAGTGCAGTGTCTATAGCCGCTACGCACTTTGAAAGTGCTGTGTTCTATTCACAACCAGATGGAACTTTCCAGAAAGAAATTCTACCTAATCAAGCTCAAATAGGGCCTGTAAACTGTGTACTTTCCATGGATATTAACCGGGATGGAAACTTGGATTTGATTACGGCTGGAAACCGTTATAATACTGAGGTGGAAACCACTCGTGCAGATGCTCACGTAGGGACTGTCCTTCTATCTGGAACTCAACCTGTAATGAATACGGGATTCTTCGCTCCTGGAAATGTAAAAGACATGGAACGCATTCTCATTGGGAATGACTCATACATCCTAGTGGCTAATAACAATGGTTCTCTTCAGGTGTTCAAGGTGTTGAAGTCATAAAATCTGAAATTAACTTGTCCCATATTTCATACCCTTTATCATTTAAATGAAGTCCATCTGTACTGAATTCTGATATGAGTTTACCGTTATCTCCTAATAATTCATAGGAGTTTAAATAAGTGATTCGTTCTGCGGTGCAATAATCCTGAATCTCCCGATTAGCCTCCACTATCTCTTGCTGAATCCTCTCAGGAGAGGTAAACATTCCTCGCTCAAGGTTTTCTGGCCCGATGGAAAAAATGGCTATTTCAGTAGTTGGATTTGACTTCCGAAATGCGTCAATAAATGAACTCAGTTTCTCTAATTCATAACCGTAGCCATGAATGATATCATTCACTCCCATAGAGATAATCAGGTGAGAGGTTTTTTTACCTCTTAATACTTCTTCTCTCCATGTGAGTCCATCTAGAATGTCTCCATTAATAGCAAGTTTTATAATAGGAGTTTTGAGTTCTGACTTATACTGCCTTACTATGCTGTTGCCTAGGAGAACTACAGAGCTCGGAGGAATTTCTGTAGATTTAAATTGCTGAATTTGAGACTGATAATCTGAAGATTCCATGAACTCTTTGGTGAGTGAAAACGGTCTGTATAGGTTTTTATAAGCCAGAACCCCTGCTGTGCTAGTTAATAAAACTACTAGAAAAAGGACAGTTTTCTTCATTTAGTATTTGGAGTAAAACATTGCACCGCTAAAAAGCCAAAATTTGGCTCATTCTGAACAAAAATACAATCCTAACCTTTTCACGGATTTTTACGTATAACCTGAGGTAAATGGAGAATTTTGTGAAACATATTGTACTATCCACCCTCTGTAGTATCGGTTTTTTACACTCAGCTTTTTCTCAGTGTGAGGTATTCGATTTTTATGATAATATAGAGCCTGTGCCTTACTGGTACTCCTGTAGCGGAAATGATTTTACGCTTAATATCTACAGTCCAAATGACTGGGACGAGTACACCATAGACTGGGGAGATGGTTCACCTGTAGAAACAGGAACGAACTGGACTTCCCCTAACTTTATCTCGCATTTTTACCCTGCCACTGTCCAAAATTTTGATATCACTATTACTAATCCAATTTTAGGCTGTTCTATTAGTGGAGTTTTTGTGATGGAAGAGGCTACTAACCCCTCTATAGTAATCCCTACCGGTGTTCTCACACAAAGCTGTGCACCACATCCTGTAAGCTTTTCTAATCAGAGTAGTAATGTATCTGAAAACACGGTTTTCACATGGGACTTTGGAGATGGAAGTCCTAACCTCGTGCTGGATAATACCAATCTAGGGCAAACCATTTCTCATACCTATGAAGAGAACACTGTAGATTGTAATACAGAGGTAACTCTATTTGCAGAGAACTTCTGTAATACCATCCAAGGTG
>CAZTVP010000072.1:0-2479 GCA_964616995.1 uncultured Comamonadaceae bacterium | reverse complement strand
CTATTCAAATTTACGATACTGATGATGCAGCTATAACCGCTAGCAGCACAGTACTATGTTTCCCAGAGAATGAAGTAACTTTTACAAATACCACAGACAGGAACTGTTTCATTCAAGGTAATATAGCCCAGCGTTATGAATACTGGAATTTCGGTGATTACTGGGGACTTGGACAAGATTCTATAGTAGATTGGACACCCTGGCCTCCTACTGATCCTTACACATTAGAATTTCCTGGGAACTTAGGAGATGTGTATGAGATTATGATGATAGATAGTAATCAGTGCGGGCTGGATACAGCTAATATTACTATAACAGTAGTAGCTCCACCCACTGCCGGAATTAACATAGCAGATGATGAAGTTTGTGTAGGAGAATTAGTAAATATAACTCAGAGTGCTACAGGTAATCCTAATACATTCTCTTGGAACTTTGGAGATATTCCAGGCTGGATTCCAACTGGACCTTCAGATATTTCATATTTATATAATACACCAGGTACTTATACCGTAGGTAGTGCTGTTTCTATTAATGACAATGCCGCCTGTGCAGATACAGCTTATGCTACAGTCACTGTAGTGCCGTCACCTGTGGTGGCTATACTAGCAGACAATCTAGCTGGGTGTAGTAATATAGATGTTAATTTTCAGGAAAGTAGTTTAAATACCACCAACTGGGATTGGGATTTCGGGAATGGAAATACATACAATGGGAATATGCCTCCTACTCAGAATTATAATTCTCCTGGAGACTATGTAGTGAATGTTACTGCTACTAATGATGCTGGATGTATAAATAATGCTCAAGAAATAGTAAGTGTTTTCGAAGCACCCGTGGTAGATTTTATAGCAGATAACGTATGTGAAGGAACTCTTGCTCAATTCACTGACATCAGTACTTCAGATGGTGGAGACCCTATTATTACCTGGAACTGGGATTTTGGGGATGGAGCCACTAGTATAGAAGAAAACCCTACTCATCAATATGCGCTTGCAGGAACTTATAATGCTACTCTATCAGTAAGCACTATTAATTGTTCAGCTTCACTTACTGTTCCTTTAACAGTAGAAGCAGCGCCCATCCCAATTTTCGCGCCTAGTGTAAATAACGGATGTGCCCCGCTAGAAGTGACATTTTCTAATTCTAGTATAGACTCAGATGATTACGCTTGGGATTTTGGTGACCAGTCTGGTAGTTTCATGGAAGAGCCTACGCATACGTTTTATAATTTTTCTAATGCAGACACTACTTATACGGTAGTGCTTACAGCATCATCTAATTTTGGATGTTACCAAAGTGATTCATTAGACATAACGGTTTCTCCAGGAGCACAAGCTTCTTTTACAGATAATGCTCAGCCTCCAGGATGTGCACCGTTTACCGCGAATTTCACGAATACGTCATACGGAGCTACTTCGTATCTATGGGATTTTGGAGATGGTTCAGCAGGTTCTACTGATGAAAACCCGTCTCATCTTTATCAGAACCAGACTGGATTTATTCAGACGTATGATGTGCAGCTCATAGCATATTCGCCTAATGGATGTAATGATACTATTACTTCTGCCATTACTGTTTTCCCAGAACCTGATTTTACATTCGATATTACCCCAGAAGAAGGCTGCTCGCCTTTAGTAGTTCAAATGCCATTGGTAGCCAGCGGACAGACATTCAATTGGGATTTTGGAGATGGTCAAACTTCTCAAATCCCTAACCCAACACATTTATACGAAAACAATACTGGAGCTACCATTACTTATACTGTCACGCTGAATGCTATTTCGGCTTTCGGTTGTGAAGGAACGAGTACGAGCACAGTAGATGTTTTCCCCGCGCCTACTGCAGACTTTAGCTTATCTGCTGTAAATGGGTGTTCACCTTTAGAAGTACAGATTACAGATAATTCAGTAGGAGCTACCACAGGACAATGGAATTTTGGTGATGGAGCCAATGAACCATACGCAGGTTCCACAGCGCATACATTCACAAATAACTCAGGTAGTACAGATGTATATGATGTTACACTAGAAGTAGCCAATGCTCAAGGATGTGTAAATTCGCAAACACTTCCTCTGGAAGTTACTCCTAGTGCTAATGCAGAAATAGTGGCGCCAGACCCTAGCTGTTCACCTTATCAAGTGACATTCTTAAACAACAGTACGAATGCTTCTGGGTTCGAATGGGATTTTGGAAATGGATTAAACTCTACACAGAATACAGGTCTTACGACTTATATCAATAACTCAGGAAATGATACCACTTACACAGTAACACTTTTGGCATTATCTCCATTAGGATGTAATGATGTAGAACAGGTAGAAGTGGATGTTTATAGCAGTCCTACTGCTGCGTTCACTTCTGATGTAAATACAGGATGTAGTGTAGTTTCTGTAGAGTTTACGAATAATAGCATGGGAGCCAACACCTATTTCTGGGAATACGGAGATGGGGAAACTTCCAATACCAATGCCAACAACCA
>CAZTVP010000071.1:0-8682 GCA_964616995.1 uncultured Comamonadaceae bacterium | reverse complement strand
ACGCCATTTTTCCATAACTCAAATTAATGAGTGGTGCCAGAGCTGAAGTCAATAAAAACAAGAAAGCTGCCTGTCCGTTAGGTGTGGCTACACTCGGGAGGTTGGTTCCTGTGTTAATAGCTACAGCGAGCTTTTCGTATTGAGGTCTGTCTATGACTCCGTTCACAAATGCTTGCTGAACCTCATTGATATAAACCGTAGCCACGAATACGTTATCTGAAATCATAGATAGTATTCCATTAGCTGCGTAAAAAATAGCTGGTTGACTACTTGGAGGTTGACTTAAAGCCCACTCAATAATAGGCGCGAACAGGTGCTGGTCATGAATCATAGCTACTATTACGAAGAATACTACCAGTAATCCAGTGAAAGGTAGTGCTTCCTCGAAGGCCTTTCCTAACTGGTGTTCATCTGTAATTCCCATAAATGCAGTTTGAATCACTATTAATCCAAGTCCTATGAAACCTACGGGTGCAATGTGTAGTGCTAATCCAGCTATGAGAAGAATAGCAGAAATCCCTTGAACCCAAAGTCCATACTTCTGTCCAGCAGTTCTTTTTTCGTCTTCTTCTTCTGTGTAGTTTTCTATGATAGTTCTAGCCACAGCAGGAAGCTTAGCCCCGAATCCAAACCATCCAGTCAATTCTAAGATGACAGTGGTAACCATTCCTCCGATTAAAACTGGCATGGTGATAGGTGCCATAATGGTGAAAAACTGAACAAAATCCCAACCCATTTTATCTCCAATGAGAAGGTTCTGAGGTTCTCCCACTATGGTACAAACTCCTCCTAAAGCTGTTCCTACTACACCGTGCATTATTAAACTTCTTAGGAAGCTTTTAAACTGCTCCAGAGTTTCTCCACTGAGCTCTTTTCGATCGAGTTTTCCTGATTCGTTAAAGTCAGAGTTACTCGAATGTATTTTATGATAAACCCCATAAAATCCTACTGCTACACTGATTAGTACCGCAGTTACCGTAAGAGCATCTAAGAATGCTGAAAGCACAGCTGCTAAGAACACGAACAATAAAGAAAGCACCACTTTAGACCTAATCTTAGTGAATACTTTACTGAAAATGAACATAAGAAGAGGCTTCATGAAATAGATTCCAGCTACCATAAAGACAAGTAGGAGAATTACTTCTAAGTTGGCTTCCACTTCATGCAGAACACCACCTGAAATAGGCAGGTTATTCTCATCATACTGAACTTCTCCATGAACAGTCTTGTACATGGGATGCGTTAGGCCAAGACAAAGCGCTTGAATAGCTAAAATACCTCCACTCTGTAAAGGGTAACACTTGAGCGCCATAGCCAGCGTGAAAATGAACTCACCTATGAATAACCAAGCCGTAACAGTAGGCCCTAAAACAAAAAGAGAGATGACATTGAACACCAAGAAAAAAATCATAGTGTACTTGAACCAAGTGGGGCTATTTCCTAAGAAGTATTTTAACATGTTCTAAATTTCTGTGTGAACTATACTAGTTTTTTCAGTGCTATCTCGAATCCGGTAGCACAAATGTTCTTTTTATCTGAATTGAGTTTGTGGATATTCTGAATGGCTTCTCTAATCACGTTAGAAGTATCTGAGAATATTCCTTCATCTGTCATATCTACATCACCCTGGCTCATGAGGTAACCGAATACTCTGGCCATTCCGCAGTTGGCCACAAAGTCTGGAATTACGCTGATGTTCTCATCCACGAACTCCATAATCGGCCCGAAGAAGATTTCTTGGTCAGCAAAAGGAACGTTTGCACCGCACGAAACTACTTCTATACCGGTTTTAATCATTCGGTCTATTTCTTCTCTCTTCACTAATCTGGAGGCTGCGCAAGGCAAGAATACCTCCGCATCTAAATCCCAGATTTGGTTATAGACTACATCATAACTCAGCATGTTAGGAGCGTTAAGTTCGTTTCCATTCTTGGTCAAGAAAAGCTCTTTTACCTCTTCAAATGAAAGACCTTCAGACTTGATAATTCCACCTACTCGGTCTATGATTCCTACCACTTTAGCACCCATTTGAGCGCAGTAATATGCAGCTGCTGAACCTACATTTCCCCAGCCTTGAACCACTACTCTTTTGCCTTCAATGTTTCCACCATAAATGTCATAATAATGCTTGACAGATTCAGCCACTCCGTAGCCCGTAATCATATCGGCTACTTTGAATTTTTTATTGAGGTCTGGTGAGTATTTTTCGTCTTCTATGACTTTTACCACTCCCATTCTAAGATTTCCGATTCGCTTTACTTTCTGCGCTTCATTTGGCTGAAAGTGACCGTTAAAAACGCCTTCTTGAGGATGCCAAACTCCGTGGTTTTCCGTCATTGGAATCACTTCATGAATTTCATCTACGTTCAGGTCGCCTCCTGTTCCGTAGTAGTGCTTTAACAGTGGAGTTACGGCAGCATACCATCTTTCCAGTACTTCTTTTTTCCTTGGGTCTCTCGGGTCAAAGTTAATTCCAGACTTTGCACCACCTATCTGCGGCCCAGAAACAGTAAATTTCACTTCCATGGTCTTAGCCAGAGAAGTAACTTCGTGCATATCCAGTCCTGCTCTCATTCGGGTTCCTCCTCCAGCTGCACCGCCTCTCAAGCTGTTAATCACTACCCAACCTTCAGCATCTGCGTATGGGTCTTTCCAGTTGAACACCACTTCTGGTTGTTTGTCCTCGTATTTCTGAAGTAAGTCTTTCATTTTTCGGCTAAAATAAACGAGGTCAAAAATAGAAATAAACCATACGCCAGAGCTTGAAAATCACACCTCATCTTGAATGGTATTATTGGATAACGGTGGAAGGTAAATACAACCGGCAGAATGATTCGTTTGAGCTCCCGTAACACTAGACAGAACGTTAGTCTGCTCGGTAATGCGCAGCGCTCCCAGGAAACCAAAGATTAATGCTTCTTTGAATTCTACTAGTTCAGAATTGGGGACTGTAACTTCAGCTTGACTTAAATTTGAAATGCGTTCTATCAAATACTTGTGATAGGCGCCTCCTCCAGTGATGAGTAGCGAGCTATTTGGAGGAATCGTTTTGTTAATTTGAAAGGCAATTTGCTCACAGACAGTATTCAACACATCTTCCACTTCGTGTTCTTCTAAACTCTTGTCCAATAAGGGTTTTAGCTCATGTTCAAACCACTCTTTTCCTAGACTCTTAGGAGGAGTTTTTTTATGAAATGGCAAGTCGTTCATCTCTAAAAAGAGATCCTGAATTGCCACACCCGTTCGAGCTAGCGCGCCATTTTGGTCGTAGGCTAGTTGTTTTACCTTCTGAATGACATAATTAAGCGCCATGTTAGCGGTGCAAATGTCAAATGCTTTGATTTCACCATTTTCCTTGATAGAAATATTAGCTATTCCTCCCAAGTTCAAACAGCAGGTGTATTCTGGAAATAGCAGTAAATCACCAATAGGAACTAATGGAGCTCCTTGACCTCCAAGATGCACGTCTTGGGTTCTAAAATCTGCCACTACTGGAATTCCTACTATGGCTGTTATGGCGGCTGGACTTCCTATTTGTGTGGTCAAGAATTTCTCAGGCTGATGAAAGACAGTGTGTCCGTGAGAAGAAATGTAGTCTGCTTGGAAGCCAGTTTCATCTAAAAACTGTTTCACCTTTTTCCCAAAGAATCTGCCGAGCTCATGGTAGGTAAGTGCGTAATGCTCTGCTGTGGAAAGGTGAATGCCGTTTAGTTTTTCCTGAAGTTCCGAGTTATATCCCACCGTTTGAGTGTAGTGGATTTCAAATGTCCACTGGTCATTTAGAAAAGTAAATGTAGCTGCGCAAATGTCTAATCCATCCAGCGATGTGCCTGACATTAAACCTACTATCCGGAGTACTTTCATGACTTTGAAAAGTGACAATTTAAGGCGTAAATTTGCACCGCTGAAAAACGATAGAATTAGTTCTATTCTGAGGCAAGTTAATATCCAGAAAAAACCAAATATTCCGTATGAATTTACAGCTTACTGAAGAACAATTAGCAGTTAGAGACGCTGCCAGAGAATTCGCTAAAAACGAACTTTTACCAGGAGTCATAGAAAGAGACGAAACCCAAACTTTTCCTACTGAACAGATTAAAAAATTAGGTGAGCTTGGCTTTATGGGAATGATGGTAGACCCGAAGTACGGAGGAAGCGGAATGGACACTGTTTCTTATGTGTTGGCTATGGAAGAGCTTTCTAAAATAGATGCTTCTGCCAGTGTGTGCGTTTCTGTAAACAACTCGCTTGTATGTTGGGGAATAGAGAAGTTCGGAACGGAGGAGCAAAAACAGAAATACTTAGTTCCATTAGCGTCTGGTCAAGCCATAGGAGCATTTTGCCTTTCAGAACCAGAAGCTGGAAGTGACGCTACTTCTCAGAGAACTACTGCTATAGATAAGGGAGACCATTATCTGTTAAACGGGACTAAAAACTGGATAACAAACGGAGGCACAGCTTCTTACTACATAGTGATAGCACAAACCGATGCTGACAAAGGACACAAGGGAATTAATGCATTCATAGTAGAAAAAGACTGGGAGGGATTTATAGTAGGAGCCAAGGAAAACAAACTTGGAATTAGAGGAAGTGACACGCACACCTTAATGTTTCAAGATGTAAAAGTTCCTAAGGAGAATAGAATTGGAGAAGATGGATTCGGATTTAAATTCGCTATGAAGGTACTTTCTGGTGGAAGAATAGGAATAGCTGCTCAGGCTTTAGGAATAGCTAGCGGAGCTTACGAGCTTTCAGTAGCATATTCTAAAGAGAGAAAAGCCTTCGGTAAAGAGATTAGTAAGCACCAAGCTATAGCATTCAAGTTAGCTGATATGGCTACAGATATAGAAGCTGCTAGACTACTATGCTTGAAAGCTGCTGCGCAAAAAGATGCTGGTCAGAACTTTGACCAAGCTTCAGCCATGGCTAAGCTTTATGCTTCCTCAGCTGCTATGAAACACACAGTAGAAGCGGTGCAAATCCACGGAGGCTACGGATTCGTGAAAGAATATCACGTAGAGAGATTAATGAGAGATGCTAAGATTACTCAGATTTATGAGGGAACATCAGAAGTGCAGAAAATCGTTATCTCTAGAAACGTACTTAAAGATTAGTAGATTCACGCTCTAATGGAACTCAGTTCTGATGAAGAATTTAGCTTTTAGAGCCAAAACATATTTAGAATACAGAAAAAGGGCTGTGAACCAATATGGGCTTCATAGTCCTTTTTTATTTGAGCTATATAATACTTGCTTTAAGCCTAGGTTTAGTCATCAGTTTCCTCTCATAGACAAAGTTCGAAATGATTTAAAAACGAATAATAACCTTTTGGAAATCAAGGATTATGGAGCAGGTTCTCTTGTGAGTAATTCTCAGAGGAAGCAAGTTTCCGCTATGTATAAATCGGCTTCTATTTCTAAAAAACAGGGCGAGTTATTTAACCGACTGGTAAAGTATTTTAATCCTTCTTCCGTTGTGGAATTGGGAACTCATTTAGGTCTCTCTGGATGGTATTTTTTGGATGGAACTTCTACACACTTGCATACGCTTGAAGGATGTTCGCAAACTCAAGCTCTGGCTAAAGAAGTCTTAAGTCCATTTCAGGGCCGAATCCACTTTTACCTTGGTTCATTTGAGGAAAACCTAGGTCCGGCTTTAGATGAAATTCAAAAAGTAGAATTCGCATACATAGATGGAAACCACACTTATAAAGGAACCATCTGGAATTATGAAATGCTGAAGGAAAAATCAGATGAGAACACCGTGCTCATCTTTGATGATATCAATTGGTCACCAGGAATGAAAAAGGCTTGGGATGAAATCATCTCCAAGCCTGAGGTTAGTATTAGTTTGAACTGTTATAAGTTCGGAATCATCTTTTTTAAATTGGGAATCCGAAAGCAGGATTTCTATCTAAAGTTTTAGAAGCGTAATCCTAGGCTGCTGCGCTCTGTTGAGCCAATAAATGCATCTTCTTATTCAAGAAATCCAGCATGTCTTCATCCAAGCATGAAAAGTAATGTGGGTACTTAGAAGACTTTCTGGCTTTACCGCTAAATCTTGGCGAGAAAAAGAAAGTGGGAGTAAATGCACATCTCAGAGAAAGTCCTATTTGTAAATCGCTGAACGAGTGATTTTCTGGTGGTTCATCACAGAAATAATCATCTACCACTATAATATCTGGGTTATTCTTTGTGTGTTTTAAAAGTGCCGTTCCATCCTTAAAAAATAGTACCCGTACATCAGAATTAAAATCTAAATGCTTCTCCCAAAAATCGGCTCCCAAGTTGTTATAGCCCAGTATATATATTGTTTTCATTTAAGTTTTGTTTTTATAATTCTACGCTCGGGAAAAGTCCAGTGTTTGTAGGACTAAGGCTGAATGTTTTACATTTGGCCAAAATCTCTAAGAATGACTAAAAAAGTAGGTTTAATCATACTTGACGGATGGGGTCACGCCCCAGATTCTCCTTCTAATGCCATTACTCAGGCTAAAACACCTTTTATAAGTTCACTTTATGATTCAGTGCCAAATGCCGAGCTCAGAACAGATGGTGAACATGTAGGTTTACCCGAGGGTCAGATGGGAAACAGTGAGGTAGGTCACATGAATATAGGCGCTGGAAGAGTTGTCTATCAGGACTTAGTAAAGATAGACCGAAGCATTAGTTCGGGAGATTTTTTCAAGGATGAAGTACTGCTCAGAGCATTCGCTCATGCTAAAGAAAAAGGCACTAATGTTCACTTTATGGGATTGGTTTCTGATGGAGGAGTTCATAGTTCTAAGGAGCATTTAAAAGCGCTTTGTACCATGGCTCAGCAGCAGAATCTAGGGAATGTGTTTATTCATGCGTTTACAGATGGAAGAGATACCGACCCTGATTCTGGAGTTGGGTTTTTGAAGGATGTAGAAGCTCATTGCACCGCTACTACAGGCAAGATAGTGAGCGTGATAGGAAGGTATTATGCTATGGATAGGGACAAGCGCTGGGAACGAGTAAAGAAGGCGTATGATTTATTAGTACATGGAGTAGGCGAGTCTTATAATTCTGCGGTGCAATGGTTAAAAAATAACTACCAGCGAGACATCACAGATGAATTCATAGAAGCGGGAATAATCAATGCAGGAGAAGGCAGAATTCAACCTGGAGATACTGTTATCTGCTTTAATTTTAGGACAGATAGATGCCGTGAAATCACTTTAGCACTAACCCAAATGCCCTTCCCAGATTATGACATGAAGCCACTCGATCTTCATTATGTGACCATGACTAGGTATGACCCTACTTACAAGGATGTTCATGTGGTCTTCGAGAAAGACAACTTGGAAAACACGCTTGGAGAAGTGATTTCAGCGAAAGGATTAAGCCAAGTACGAATAGCAGAAACTGAAAAGTATCCGCATGTCACGTTTTTTTTCAGTGGAGGAAGAGAAGAAGAGTTCGAGAAAGAAACCAGACTCATGGCCAATTCTCCTAAAGTAACCACTTACGACCTACAGCCTGAAATGAGTGCCAGAGAAGTAGCAGATAAAATAATGAAAGAAATATCAGATAATGAACCTGATTACTTCTGTCTAAACTTTGCTAACCCAGATATGGTAGGTCATACGGGCGTATTTGATGCCATAGTAAAAGGAGTAGAAGCTACGGATGGGCAGGCACAGCGTGTATGTGAATTAGCTTTATCTAAAAATTATCAGCTACTCATTATAGCTGACCACGGAAATGCTGAAAAAACTCAAAATGAGGATGGCTCTGTGCATACTGCTCATACTACCAACCCAGTTCCTGTTTTTCTATTAGGTTCTGAATACGAAGAAATAAAAAGCGGAAAACTAGCAGATGTGGCACCTACTATTTTAAAACTCTTAGAGCTTTCCCAGCCATCTGAAATGACTGGGATTTCTCTAGTATGATACATTGACTTTAGTCTCTAAAAAGCGTGATAGTTCCATTGAAACTTTCACCATCTGCTCTTTCAAAGGTGTAAAAGTATACTCCTTCTTCTACGTCATTCCCATTAGAATTTTTACCGTCCCAAGCCTGGGTGTTTCGGTAATCTGTGTCTTCATAAATAATAGCTCCCCATCTGTTATAAATAGTAATTGTCGACCCAGGAAAAGCTTCTAAACCTATAATTTGGAAAGTTTCATTTAGACCATCAGAATCATTATCTGGTGAAAATGCATTAGGAACTTGAGTGTCACATCCTACGAATTGAACACTGGCTACAAAAGGATTTACCGAAGCACATTCATCAAAGATGAATATATCATAGAACCCAGGTTCATTAGCCAAATATGAATAGATATCATTCAACTCATTTTGATTAATAGTAGCTGCACTTTCTGCTGGTTCTCCTAGAAGGTCTTCAATAGTAAAAAAGTAATTTCCTGTTCCTCCTGATAATTCAGTGAAATTTCCACTGGTTCCTACACAAATGGAATCTTCGAAGAGTGTAGTGATAGGGTTTAACTCCGCCACATCTATCGAAGCACTTCCTATATCACTGCTGCATTGGTCAGTTATAGTAACACTAAAAGTCTGGTCAGCAATAGGTGAGTAAGTAGCGTTTTGCTCGGTTCCTCCTGTTCCTTCCCACTGATAAGTGTATGGAGGAAATCCACCAGATACATTCACACCTATCTCTATTTCAGTTCCTGGACATGGACTTGTACCA
>CAZTVP010000070.1:2942-8732 GCA_964616995.1 uncultured Comamonadaceae bacterium | reverse complement strand
CTATCCTCTTGCTCTTCATATTTTCTTTGCTCGCAAAGAAAACCTGAAAAGCCCTGTGATGTCAGAAGTTGATTGGTTCAATTTAGGATTTGAAATAGGTCATTGCACCCTATTCCAATTTTACTTTACGCTTATCTTCCCGAACACTATAAAATTGCAACAGGGACCAAGTGCAAAAGTCTTGGTAAGATTGGGACTAAAAATCTTCGATAATCTAGAAATTTGATTGTTGCGTTGAGTTCTCGAAGTTAATAGACTGAGTTTCTAAACTTCTCGTCATCATCAATTGAATCTGAGAGTTTAGATTCTAGAATTGATTCCAAACCACTCATATCTTCACTGATTTTTTTATCCAGGACCCGTGCATAAATTTGGGTCGTGGCCAATTCTGAATGTCCCAATACTTTGGAAACAGTTTCAATAGGAACCCCATTGCTTAATGTGATGGTAGTAGCGAACGTATGTCTCGCCATATGGAAAGTTATGTGTTTATTGATATCGCATGAATCAGCAATCTCTTTCAGATAGCTATTTAATTTTTGATTGGAAATCTTAGGGAATAATTTATCTGTGCTTCTTTTTGGATGATAGTGATATCTCTTGACAATCGATAATGCTGGTCCCATTAAAGGAAGCTTGAAGCTGTTCTTGGTCTTTTGCCTTTTTGTACTTATCCAATGCTTTCCATCGATACCCAATATGAGGTTGTCCTCGTTAAGGTTCATTATATCACAATATGCAATACCAGTGTAGCAACTAAAAACAAATAGGTCTTTTACAATTCGTAACCGTTCAATCTTGGTTTGGAAATCCTGAATTTTTCGTAATTCTCGCAAGGTCAAAAAATCCCTTTCCTTTCTTTCCATCCTAATCTTAAATTTTTGAAAGGGATATTTTTCTATCCATTCATTGTTTACAGCCATTCTGACCATCTTTCTCAAACGCTGAATATGTTTCATTGCCCCGTTGTTAGAAAGTCTACCATGATAGTGAATAGGGTGTAGTTTTCGCAAGTATGTCTCGAAACCTACAACAAACTGATGGTTGAGCTGTGACAATCTGTAATCATCACATTTATAGTGCTTCTTCAGATATCCCAATAAATACTTCTGGGTGGTTTTATAATGGCTCAGGGTCGCTTTACCTAGATTATGTGCGCCATGGAGGTTATGGTATTCAAATAGGGACGTTAATGTCATTTGGTTCTCATCCTCCCCAAAATACTTCGCCTTGACCAATTGCGGCGTAATGTGGTTTTTTTTGGATCGTAATTCACGATAGCACTGAAAAAGTTCGGTTTCGACCTCCATCAGATAGGCGTTGATTTCTTGCGCTTCCGTTGTGCGCCCCAGAACCCTCGATCCTTTTCGGTCCCAACTTTCTGCAGGAATGGTGTATTTGAGGCTCATGTTAACTCGTTGTGAATCAACGGTAATACGGGCATAAATCTTCGCGGTTCCGTCATTCCGCCGGGCAGTGCTTATCCAAAAACTGATTGAAAATGTAGACCGAGTTCTCATAGGTTTTGTGTTAAATTGAACGAAAATTACCTACGAAAGTCAAATGCTAAGAAGCTGTAATATAGTAATTTACAGGCTTATTCGGTTAACACTTTTCACAAAAAAATTTACTAACCGAATTACAAACCAAAACATATCAAATCAAACCAATTTAAATAAAGGCCTAAAACGTCAAAACCTTGCAAATCAATAAGATATGCAAGGTTTTGATTATGTTTAAACTCTAAAAGTGGGCGCTGAGGGATTCGAACCCCCGACCCCCTCGGTGTAAACGAGGTGCTCTGAACCAGCTGAGCTAAGCGCCCTTAAAAAGGGAGTGCAAATATAATACTCTTATCTACATCTCAAAAGAATTAATTTCAATTTTCACCCATTTCTGAGATTGATCTAAGTAAAATAAAAAGCCAGCTCGTTATGAGCTGGCTTTTTATATTATTCTAAATCTAACTTATTTAAACTACTTCACGAATTTAGTCGTGTAAAGCGATTCATTACTATTTATAATTCTCGCTGTATATACTCCAACGCTTATGTCATCTAAAACTACTAAAGACTGAGCTGCGTTCAATCTTTCGCTTTGAACCAACTGACCTTTTACATCATAAATTTCTATGAAATTATCTGCTACTAAATCTGTTGTGTTCACTACTAAACCAAGACCATTATAGAAAACGTCAAACTCGATTTCATTCTCTGAAATATTATCTGCCATGCTTACTATTACAACAGCACTCGCTTCACTTGAGCAGTACTGATTAGCAGCCTCTAACTTAACTTCATATTCACCTGGAGTAGTAAACTCATAATACAGATTTTCTCCCTGTGAAACTAGTTCACCATTTACAAACCAATCAGAATAAAGGGCATTCGTGCTCGTATTCACTGCGTCAAACTGACCTATGGCAGACGTAAGTATTACTTCTTCCTGTGCAAAGAATGATGCCTCTACTTGATTTTCGTCTTTTAAATCCAGTGTTACTTCTTCAGTAGTACATGCTGAAATTACCTGTAAAGTGTAAACTTCACCTGCTAGCTCTCCTATAGCTAGATTTCCAGTACCTGTACTTTCAGCCACTACTTGACCATCTTGGAATAGCGTTATATCATATGAGTTAGCGTTCTCTAATTGAGTAAATACCTGCGCAGACTCTTCTGAACATACTGCATTGATAGAGTTTACAGTTAACACTTCTAATGCAGGTTCCATTACAACTATTTCTTGAGTTATAGCGGTGCAATGTCCACCTTCACTCTCCATCTCTACTCTGTACACTCCAGCACTTAAGTCTGTAAGGATGGTTTCCTCACTTGAAGATGTCATAAGAATATTATTATCTGCATCATACCACGTAGTGTTCCAGTCAGCATACCCAGGAGTTACTAATTCTATCTCTCCGTCTTCTGTTCCAGAACAAGAAGTCATATAAGAAACGTAGTCGGCACCAGGATAGGCATGAAGAACGAATCTATCCGTTTGGTATAAATCTTCATCTGCTGTAAAAGGAATTTCTACTCCTGGCTCCACAGAATAAACTGTTCCTGTTTCTGTATCTTCAATAACAAGACAAGCAGATTGAGAGATGTTTTGCAACGCGTCTAAACTTAACCAGTAATCTCCAGCCGTAGGAGTTATAGTTCTAAGTGTTACTGAAAGTGGTTCAGTCAGTTCATTTAGTGTATTTACACTAAGCGTATTCTCACCTACTAATGAAGCTAGAGTTAAAGCTCCATCCTCTAGTGAATTAGATTCTAAGAAATAACCATCAAACTCAGGGTCAAATTCAGCCGTAGCGTGGTCATGGAATGAAACTACTGTTTCATACTTATTGGTTTCAGAGTTAACAGAAAGTCTGATTAGTTCTCTACTCACATCATCAAATCTCAAGAATCCAGCTTGGTCATCTACCTTACACCCTTCCTTGAATGTAATGCTAGCTCCTGGACCTGTAGCCTTAACAAAGAAGGCTTGATATGAGCTCAAGATGTTACTTCCGCCATTCACAGAAACTCCGTTCACGTAAGAAACATATTCTCCTTTCCAAGTAAAACCAAGGGTGTGATCTAAAATGTAAACATCAGCATCACAGTTCACGAAATCTATTTCAGTAGAAGTAATATCTATAGCTGAAGGATATGGATTTACTATACAGTTCCATCCTATTTCTTGTGCATCACATCCTGCTGTGTAGTCTAAATTGATAGTTATATCACCTTTATTGAAAGCTCCTGTTACGTCTAATACATAATTAGAAGTATTATCTGGGAAATACGCCCAGTAGCCTTTATGTGGATCCACCGCGTCAGTAGAGTTAGTAACATCAATAAATCCTTCATTTAAATCACAAGAAGGGTCTGTTTCATCATAATATTTTAAGTTCGTAAGCTCATGAGCTGGATAATCTGCACCAGGAAATCCTAGCGTAGCGAAGTCTCCATTAAAGGCCGAATTGATCGTTTGACCCGTCACTGGCATTCCTATCAGTCGATATCCGTCTTCGATATTCTCCACGTAACGTTCAATAGTAATTTCACCGAGTACATCCGCTCCTGTCTTTATTTCACTTATAGAACCAGTAAGAATTTCTCCTCCTATGTCATCAGATGCTAATACTACATTTTGACCTATGAAATCGATCGTACCATTTTCTGCATGGATAGGCCCATAGAAATTGGCTCCTTGATTAAAGATTAATCCATCTGCGTTATCTCCGTTCAACTCATAAAAATCTGCTACTGCTGTTCCACCGATGGATTGAGCACCTTGATTTCCGTTAAAAGAAACTGCTCCCTTATTAGAAGTTAACGTTCCATCTATAGTTAAGTCTTCAAAAATTTCCAACTCATGGTCAGCTCCTAAACTTAACTCACCACCTGACTGAACAGTTACTTTTCCTGTTCTGATATCAGAATCCAACGTTAGAACATCTCCGTTTTGAACTATGATTTCTGTGTACTTGTTAAATGGAGGTGTAGCAGGTGTGCTTGTTCCTACTAACTGCCATATACCTCCTGAAGAGTTACCAGAACCAGTAGTTTCATAAGCTCCACTACAGAACTCTTGAGTAACGGATAAATCATCAAAGTAAAGCGCCCAGTCGTCTTCGTTCTGGTGACTAACTACTATAGTACTACCCATGACATCATAAGTAGCATCTAGTACCGGCATATTAACAGCATCTGCCGGGATTAAAGCGCTAAAATCCGCATCATCATTTACGAACATTTCCCAGTTACCAGCTTCATCTCTTGTAACTTCTACAGCCATTTTATCAAAACTTCCCCATCCCGCTGGAACTTCGTATTTGATTAATTCTGTAGCAGAAGAACTGTCATCTATCCTGTATAATCTAAGTCTATCATCTGTATTTCCTCCTTCATTTACTGCTACAGCATAACCTTGAATTCCTGCATCTAAAGGATTATCTCCATTGGAAGAAAGGAATACAGTGAATCTGTTTTTATCATTAGGGTCACGCTGCCCAGTAGCCACAGAAAATCTCCATGTAGTAGCAGTTCCTTTTAAATCTGTAATATTATTCTGAAGCACTACGTAAGCTACACTATCTCCATCTAAAGTATCAGTAAAGAGTGTAGTAGAACCTCCTAAAATTCCAGTATTAGCTATCTCAAAAAGTGTAGGCTCACCTAACCAATCCGAAAAATCTGCATCTTCAAAATCATCCATTACATCGTTTTCTGATGTAGTGTTATCATCAGTAATGTTAAGACTGAAAGTTTCTTGACCTTCTATACCAGCGTTTAGTCCACCGCTTACATTCTGAAGCTCGAAAACGATAGAAGTATTGTAATCACAATCGTCATTATCAGTAATGTCAACATTTAGAGTAACAGGGGCAGAACTTCCAGCTGGGAAAGTGATGGTCTGAGTCGTATAATTATTAACCCTGCTAGCCGCACCTTTTATGATAACCACATCAGCAGTGGTGTTCTCCGTTAGACTAGGGTTAGTTATATCTATACTAAGCGTTATAGCTCCATCTGTTTCATCGTTATCAGATGAAGAAGTAGTAAAGTTTAAAGTTGTATTCGGGTTTAAGGCTATGTTATCAAAGTAAGCTCTTCTACTAGCTGCAGGATTTCCGATGTTCGTTCCTAATCCGAAGAAGCTACTTGTCTTAAAAACATCATCTACTCCAGTTCCTCTTAGCGTAGCCGCTGCTTCACCATCAAATCCTGAATCAGCATATAAATTCCATGTTCCATCAAAGTCTCTAGTTACTCTTACTCTGTAGCCATCTTCAAGATTGGT
>CAZTVP010000070.1:0-2932 GCA_964616995.1 uncultured Comamonadaceae bacterium | reverse complement strand
GAGTAGCCATAACTGCAGTTTTAGTACTTCCAGAAACTCGGTATAGGGCTAAGGTATCAGTAGAACCTGTCATACCATATTCTACTACATATCCATTAAAATCGTAAGAACCGTCCTGTAAGTCAGTAGTTACATCTGTATCCGATATTAGATATACCTGAAGGCTATTAGCACCAGAAGTATTCCATCCATCTCCAGTGGCTAAAGAAAACCTCCATTCTCCGTATGCCATAGTACTAGGAGTAGTTAAAATAGCATCACCAGCCGAAGCGTTAGAAACTAATACTTCATTATTTATGGCATTAGCTCCATTAATATTAGCGTTACTTCCACTACCAGAAAGAGTAGTAGCATCTAAAATGGAGTAATCACCTACATCACCACTCCAAACTGTTCCCGTAGATAAGTCTCCATCTACAAAACCATCTGTCCCTACAGAAAAAGTAGCTTTATAATTAGCTCCTCCATTGCTATTGAAACGGTCACCTATGTTGGTGTAAGCTTTGTAAAACACTTCTATTACATAATCTCCAGGGTCTAATCCAGCTAGTATATCTACTGCGAGATTATCTATAAACCATTTCTGATCTCCCCCACCAGTTCCTGTATCACAGATTGTAGTACCATCAATACAGAGTGCATCACCAGAGTTACAGCAGAAACCTAATGCTGCCGAAGTAAATGAAGGAGCACCACCAGCTTTGTAAATAGAATAATTCAATTCAGCGCCAGTAACATCATTACCTGCTCCGGTATTTTTAAACGTGTGTATATCTGCACCAGCTAATTCAAAAGAATCTCCTAAATTAAAAGTCCCTAAATAAGCACCTTCTAGTTCTTTAGAACCTTTTGGGTTAAAACCAGGGTCAGCATCTTCCAAGTAGATCAGAGTTCCGTTATAATCGAGAGTTAAGTAGGATTGAAAAATCCCAGTTTGAGCTTGGGAGTGCTGCGCAAAACACACCAAACTTAGCACGGCAATAACCGCACAGGCATAAAATCGTTTCATAAGAATTAAAATTAATTTAGGTAAATCTGCTACTAAAATACTGAAATATGCCCTAACCCTCTTCTCAAAACTATATGATAACCTATAATATTATCAACTAGTTATAGACAGAGTTCAATAAGTGCTGAGTATATTCGTGACTCGGTTTTGTGTAAACCTTAGCAGCGCTGCCACTTTCCACTATTTTCCCGCTCTTCATCACTAATAAGCTATCGCTCATGTAGTTTACCACTGCTAAATCATGTGAAATAAAGAGGTAGGTTAGATTATACTCTGCCTTCAAATCATTCAGTAGATTTAATACTTGGGCTTGAACGGACACATCCAATGCACTTACAGACTCATCTGCTATTATGAACTCAGGGTTAGCCGCTAGTGCTCTAGCTATAACCACTCTCTGGCGTTGACCTCCGCTGAATTGGTGAGGAAATTTACCCAAGCTTTCTTCAGGTAAACCTACATCCGATACTAGTTTTTTCACCTTGTCTGACCGCTCGGTGGAACTCAGTTCAGATCGAAATTTATTCACTACTTCTATTAGTGCTGACTGGACTGTTTTTCTAGGGTTGAGAGCGCTAAACGGGTCTTGGAATATGAACTGTATTTTATTTCTGAATCTTCTCCAGTCTGATGCTGAAAACTGGGAAGTGTCCTTTCCGTCATACATCATTTTACCTTCATCAGGTATTAATAATCCTGTAAGCAGCTTGCTCAGTGTGGATTTTCCACACCCTGATTCTCCTACTAAGCCCACAGTTTCGCCACGGTGAATGGTAAAGCTCACATCATTTACTGCTTTAACCACATCTGACTTTCTGCTGAAAATGGAACCTTTTTTTACGAAGTGCTTGCTTAGATTTTTTACTTCGTACAGCGGTTTTTTCTCCAACGTCTGCACGTCCTTTCTCAACTCATTTACGGCATGTTCAGCTTCTATTTGTTCTACGGTGAGCAGTTTGTACTTTTTATCTGTTTGTTCTGGTTTACAAGCTATTAATCCTTTGGTATATGGTTCTTTAGGCGTTGCAAAAAGATTTTGCGCAGCACCAACTTCCACTACCTCTCCTTTTCTCATTACAAGTACCTTGTCTGCTATATTTTTGATGACACCCAAGTCATGAGAGATGAAGATAACGGCTGTGTTATGCTCCTCTTTCAGCTTGTAGATTAGGTCTATTACGCTTTTCTGTACTGTAACATCTAATGCTGTGGTGGGCTCATCTGCTATGAGTAAATCAGGCTCCGAAATCATAGCCATGGCTATCATCACACGCTGACGCTGACCACCGCTTAACTCATGTGGAAATGAACTGAAAATTCTGGAGGGATTAGGTAATTCTACTTTCTCAAACCACTCTAAGATTCTAGATTTGGCTTCTCTTCCTGTGATTCCAAGACCTACTTGTGCAGCTTCTAGCATTTGATTACCGCAAGTAAACAATGGATTTAAACTGGTCATAGGTTCCTGAAATATCATGCCTATGCCTTTTCCTCTGAGCGCTTCTAACTGGTCTCTTTCAGCTATTAAATCAACCTGATATTCTCCGTTAGAGTAAATGGCAGAACCACTATCAATTATAGATACATCCGAAGGTAGAAGGCCAAGAATAGACATGCATGTAACGGACTTTCCTGAACCGGATTCTCCAACTATTCCGAGGGTTTCACCATTGCGCAGCGTAAAATTAATCCCGTGTAGAGCTGAGTGAAAAGTGTCATCTTTTTTAAAGGAAACAGTGAGATTTTTTACTTCTAGCAGTGGATGCTCCATGTGCTTACTTATCTATACCATCTTCCTGATAGAAAGTGATGGCTAAGTATGGTTTTTTATGAGACTGACTTTCATCTATCATGGTGATTTCTACATCCTGACCAGCTTTAGTCTTCGTGTACCAAACGATATAACCCTGGTCTTCACTTCCT
>CAZTVP010000069.1:0-8784 GCA_964616995.1 uncultured Comamonadaceae bacterium | reverse complement strand
CTCCCCCATGTGATATGGAAGTTACTATAGCATCCAGTTCTAATACTGGAGGAGAATTAGCTGTGTGGGAAGGAGATTGTGAAAGTGACTTAACGCTAGTGGAATGTGCGCCAAACCAAGGATTCGTTACCACAGAATTAGAAGTTATTCTTTTAGAAGGAATAACCTATTACATTCAGACAGGCACAAACTCTAATTTCTCAGAAACTGGTTCAGGAACCATAATTTTAGAAGAAGGCTTATGTAGAGGATGTATGTATGAGTTCGCAGCTAATTATGATCCTACTGCAGAGATAGATGATGGAAGTTGTCTAGAAGGCGAGAGTCAAAATTCCTGTCCAGGAGACTTTAATTATGACGGTGCCATAAACGTAGCAGACTTAGGAGGATTCTTAGGAAGCTTCGGAACTTTGTGTGATTAAATGAACTAAATAATCCCTAACTCCTGTGCTGAAGCAGTTATCTTTTCTACGCTTTCGTCTATTTGACTAGAAGTATGAGTAGCCATTAAAGAATACCTGAGTAGTGATGATTCTGGTGCTACGGCTGGACTGACTACAGGATTTACGAAAACACCTTTTTCTAGCAAATCCTGAGTAATCTTGAACGTCTTGACATTATCTTTAACGTAAATAGGTAAAATAGGAGTTTGAGAATGCCCTATGTCGAATCCCGCTTCTACTAGTCTTCTTCTAGCATGAGCTGTATTATTCCATAACCTCATGATACGCTCAGGCTCTTTTTGAATGATCTTAAGAGCTGCCAGTGCACTAGCAGCATTTGAAGGGGCTATACTGGCGGAAAACATAAGTGAACGTGAATTATGTTTCAGAAAGTCAATGGTATTAGCATCTGAAGCTATGAATCCACCTATGGAAGCTAGTGACTTGCTGAAAGTTCCCATGATTAAATCTACCTCATGTGTTAACCCAAAGTGCGCAGATGTTCCTTGTCCTTTAGTTCCTAGGACTCCAAGCCCATGGGCATCATCAACCATAATGTTAGCATTGTACTTTCTGGCTAGATCCACTATCCTTGGTAGTTTGGCTATATCTCCTTCCATACTGAATACCCCATCTACCACTATGAGTTTTAACTTATCAGTAGGTGTGCGTTGCAATAGTTTCTCCAGCGAATCCATATCATTATGTGCATAGCGTAGCATCTTTCCGAAGGATAATCGTGATCCATCTATGATACATGCATGGTCTAATTCATCTAAAATCAAATAGTCATGCCTACCTGGAATGGCTGATATTACACCAAGATTCACTTGATAACCTGTGCTAAATACTAGAGCGTCCTCTTTTCCCACGAAATCCGCTAAAGCTCTTTCTAGTTCTAGGTGAAGATCTAGCGTTCCATTAAGGAATCTAGATCCAGCACAGCCCGAACCGTATTTGTCTATGGCGGCTTTGGAAGCTTCTTTCACTTTTGGGTGGTTACTGAGTCCTAAATAGCTATTGCTACCAAACATGAGTACCTTCTTCCCATTGATTTGAACTTCAGTATCTTGGTCAGAGGTGATAGTTCTGAAATAGGGATAGAGACCTGTTTTCTTTAAGGTTTTTGCAGTATCGAATGCATCAATTCTGGTCTGTAAAAAATCCGGTTTTGCTTTAAGGGACTGTGATTCTTTCAGTCCATGGAATCCTATTTTAGACATTTGCGGTTTGGTTAAAATTTGTCTTATAAATAGTCCTTCAATAGAGAGAGCTAGATACAATAGAAAAGTTAGGTCATTTATTAATCCTTGGGAAAAAATCCCAATAATGGAAACAAATTAAGTCTTTTTCTTGGAAGAAAGAAGAGTTTTGGTGTGAAAAAAAAATTATTTTGTAGGGTGAAATGCCTTCTTAATATGGTTTACTGATAGTTATGTGGAATATTATTTTAACGATTTTTTGAGAAGGAATTGTTCTTTACAGGTGGTTTTCCAGAGTGAGTCATTTCTGATGATCTCGATTTAAAAATTAACAATCTTAAATTTTATCTTTCCCATTGCTTGAACTTGAGACTATATATTTGCTTTAAACACCTTTATCAAAATGACACGAATCACCATCTTTCTAATGGCCATTTTTATGGTTTTTGCTAGTGATATTGCAGCGCAAAAGAAAAGCAAGAAAAAAACTACGGAAGAAGAAAAACCGACTTACAGCTCCAGTTTAGTTTCTGGTCTTCAAGTGAGAGGAATAGGGCCAGCCTTAACCTCTGGAAGAATAGCTGACTTAGCCGTTAATCCTCAGAATCCTTTTGAATACTATGTGGCAGTAGCTTCTGGCGGTGTTTGGAAAACTACCAATGCTGGAACTACCTATGAACCGATTTTTGATTCACAGGGAAGTTATTCTATAGGTTGTGTCAGCATAGCGCCTTCTAATCAGCATGTGGTTTGGGTAGGAACTGGAGAGAATAACAATCAGCGTTCGGTAGCCTACGGAGATGGAGTATATAAATCCGAAGATGGTGGAGCTTCTTGGAAGAATATGGGCTTAAAAGAAAGTGAGCACATCGGCAACATTATCATTCATCCTGAAGATGAGAATATAGTTTATGTGGCAGCCTACGGACCTCTGTGGAGTGAAGGTGGAGAAAGAGGAGTTTACAAAACTACAGACGGTGGTGAAAACTGGGAACTTATCCTAGAAATATCTAAAGACACGGGCGTTTCGGAAATAGCTATGGATCCTAGAAACCCAGATGTGATTTATGCAGCCGCTCATCAGCGAAGAAGACACGTGTGGACATACATTGATGGTGGTCCCGAGACTGCTCTTTACAAAACCACTAACGGAGGAAATGACTGGAAGAAACTTGAAAACGGAATTCCTGCGGGAGATAAAGGAAGAATCGGAATAGCCATTTCGCCAGCGAATCCTGATGTGGTGTATGCCATTATTAAAGCCACAGAAGGAGGAGGCTTTTACCGTTCAACTAATAGAGGAGCAAGTTTTTCTAAAATGAGCAGCTACCAAACGAGCGGAAATTACTACCAAGAAATCATCTGTGATCCTTATGATGTGGACAAGGTGTTTTCCATGAATACGTGGCTGCACCATACTGAAGATGGAGGAAAGACATTCAAGCAGACAGGAGAGAAATCGAAGCATGTAGATAACCACTGTATTTGGATAGATCCACAGAATACCGACCACTGGCTCGTAGGCTGCGATGGAGGGATTTATGAAACTTGGAACCATGCTGCTGACTGGCAGTACAAGCCTAATCTTCCTGTAACACAGTTCTATCGAGTGGCTATAGATAATGCAGAGCCGTTTTACAATGTATATGGAGGAACCCAAGACAACAATACTCAAGGCGGCCCATCTAGAACACTGAATAATGCTGGAATTCTTAACCAAGACTGGATCATTACCAATGGTGGAGACGGTTTTGAACCGCAGATAGATCCTTCTAATGAAAACATAGTTTACGGGCAGGCACAGTACGGTTGGTTGATTCGATACGATAAGAGTTCAGGACAGCGCATAGGCATTCAGCCTCAACCTAGAGAAGGAGAGGAAGCGTATCGCTGGAACTGGGATGCGCCTCTTTTAATAAGTCCACACAAACCAGAGCGACTGTATTTCTGTGCCAACAAAGTGTTCAAATCGGATAACAGAGGAGACACTTGGGAAGTGATTTCTGATGATCTCTCCAGAAATGAGGACCGAAATAAGTATGAGGTAATGGGAAGAGTGTGGGGAATAGATGCTGTTATGAAAAATAAGTCTACTAGCATATACGGTAATATTGTTGCTTTTGATGAGAGCGCGGTGAAGGAAGGGCTACTCTATGCTGGAACAGATGATGGGCTGATTCATAGAAAAGATGGTTCAGGAGAATGGGCTAAAATGAGCTCTTTTCCTGGAGTTCCAGATAGAACCTATGTGAATCAAGTATTGGCCTCTCAGCATGATGAGAATACGGTGTTTGCTGTTTTTAATAACCATAAAAATGGAGATTTTAAACCTTATGTTTTGCGCAGCAATGATAAAGGAACCTCATGGATATCCATCTCTGGAAACTTGCCAGAAAGAGGTTCAGTGTACTCCATAGCTCAAGACCATGTGAACAAAGACTTGCTCTTTGCTGGAACGGAGTTTGGGTTATTCTTCACCGTGGATGGAGGAAAAGAATGGACACAGTTCACGAATGGAATTCCTACGGTGGCAGTTCGAGACATAGCATTGCACCGCAGAGAGAATGACGTGGTATGCGCTTCCTTCGGAAGAGGATTTTTCATAGTAGATGACTATACTCCTTTACGTGAGCTCACACCTGAATTATTAGAGAAAGAGGCGCACATCTTCACCATCAAAGACGCGCTCATGTACATAGAAACCAATCCTCAAGGCCTCTCAGGTAAAGGTTCACAAGGAGAAAGTGTGTACACCGCGCCTAATCCGGAGTATGGAGCCACTTTTACTTACTACGTAAAAGAAAAGCCTAAAACACTGAAGGCTCAACGACAAGAAGCTGAAAAGGACATCAAAAAAGATGGAGGAGATGTATTCTATCCAACCAAAGAAGAAATTCGCGCAGAAGCCGAAGAGGAGAAGCCATACCTATTATTCATCATTAAAGACACCGCAGGAAACGAAGTGAAAAAGATGAAAACTGGAGCTAAAAAAGGCATCAATAGAATTACTTGGAATTACCGATATGCCACTACTAGTCCTGTTTCCTTGAAGTCTGAAGAAGTAGGCAGATATAGCTCACCGGATGATGGACAGTTGGCACTTCCAGGTGTTTATACGGTGGAAATTTGGCAAGCTGTAAACGGAGAACTCTCGCAGCTAGCTGAACCGAAAAAATTCAATGTTGAACTACTCAACAATGCCACACTTCCCGCCAAGGATAAAGAAGCTTTACTAGCTTTCCAGAGGGAAGTACAAGAATTAAGAAGGTCTGTGTACGGAGCTTCTACTGTAATAGGGGAGACGGAGGATAGATTAAAGCATATCAAAGGTGCGGTGCTACAGGTGCCAGGAGTTCCTCTTAGTTTAATGGGCGAAATCAAAGAAATAGAGGCTGAAATGACACAGCTCAAGTATGAGATGTACGGAGACTACGAAATTTCCAAACATGAGTTCGAAACCAATAAAGGCATCCAAAGTATGGTAGGCTATGTGATTTACCAATTATGGTACACCACCGCAGCTCCTACGGATACTCAGAGAGATCAAATCTCCAGAGCGAGAAAAGCTTATGAACCATGGTTAGCCAATCTGAAATCTCAGATTTCTAGAGTGGAAAGTTTAGAAGCTAAACTGTTAGAGCTTAGAGCGCCTTACACGCCAGATAGGGGTTCGGATTGGAAAGAAGATTAATTATTACCTAAGTCTAAGTTTGAGTTTAGAGTAGTTTATAAATCAATTTTTAATGATTTTGAACTGTTTTTCACCAAAACTCCCTGTTAATACCAGAAAGTAGCAGCCTGAAGTGAGTTTTTCAAGATCAATTCTAAAATTGCTTGAATTAATTATTTCTGTAGATAGTGATTCACCCTGTAGTGATTTCAGGTCATAACTAAAAACTTCATTCATGGATGAAGTTATGATTAAATGATCTGAGAATGGGTTTGGTGCTATTCTAATGTTCGAGTTAAATTCGTTAATGGACTGAATGGCATTAACCTCAGTAGATAGTGTCAACTGACATCCTTCAGTATCGGTAAGGATAATTTCATAATAGCCAGGTGCCAGATTATAGTTTTCAAGGGACCCGTTTTCATCATTGATTGATACATTATCGATGTCGAAATTATCGGTTTCAATGATAATACTGCCTAGTTCATTCCCTATGGCATTTTCTGTAATTATATTTACTTGAGGAGGGATAGGTTCACTAATTTCAATCTCTTGAGAGAATATACATCCGTTTTCATCTTGTACATGAGCCGTGTAAAATCCTGAGGGCAGATTATAAGTAGTTTCATAATCATCTAAAAATTCTAGATAAGGAGGTGTTCCACCTTGAGACTGAAAATAGATTTCACCTAGAGAGTCGCCAAAACAGCTATTATCTGAATTAGTTATGACCGAAAAAAGTAATGAGGGTTCTGTAATGTCCACTGATGTGAAAGTACTACACCCAAGTTCACTGGTGAGTTCAACATTATAATTGCCCTCGGTTAATTCCCCAAATTCTAAGGTGATTTCTTCCGTATTATAATCAGTGTATATTAATTCTATGGAGCCATCAGCTTCACCAAAACAAGAAACATGAGTAATGTTACTTTGAAGAATTTCTGGAAAAGGATTGAATGTTACCTCTATAGTATCTGAATAAATCCATTGGCCATTCATTAAATAAGATAAATAATATGTACCGCTATCTGTAATGGTTATAGAAGAAGTACTATGTCCATTACTCCAGATAGGTGTTTCAGGAAAAGCGTTATGTGTTACCACTATGGAGTCTCCTTCACACAGATTTAGACTGCCAGAATGGCTTAGCTGAGGGCTGAGCATAGTTCCTTCTGTTAAGGTGTATTTAGAGCCTGAGTAGAGGTTATAATACGTTTCTTCTAATCCTGAAGGCCAATCGATTTTTAGACTATCACATACCTCATTTTCTCCTAGGCCTAAAATTTTATACTGAGAATCTTGGCTCAGATAATCTGAACCACAAAAAGTGTATTCTAAATAGCTAGATCCACCAGAAAACACAGTGATTCTTGAACCTATGCCATCCGCATTGGAAACTGTCCCTTTGAGTAAAATTTTAACCCAATTATTTGCAGTAGATGTTCTGTTTTGTAGTAAAACATGGCTTGTAGTATCAGAAAAAAGTACTGCTAGGTCATATAAGCCATCATCATTAATATCTCCCTTAGCTGACGCAAATGAATTACCTGCCATCACTGGGAAATCCAAATTTTCCGTAAAGAAATTGCCTCCTTCGTTATTAAATAAATGAGGATAAGCATTCCCATCAAAGTCATCTACAGTGACCAATACTTCTTTCCACATGTTATTATCTAGATCTACCCATTTAGCACCCCAGCTCAGTAAGTTAATTTCAAGTCCAGAGTCAGTTACTGAAGAGTAGTAATCATCATTATTCTCGAAAAGAATGTTCCCTCCAAAAGCTGTGTTCGTAGAAAAAAAATCAAAATCTCCATCATTATCAGAATCTACAAATGAGTTACTCATACTATCCATAATAATATCTAATCCGTAGGCTGAGCTATTATTTGTGAAGGTACCGTCTCCATTATTTTCCAGAAAAGAATTAGAATTTACAGATCTGTCATTAATGACATAAATATCTTGATAACCATCTTGATTTAGATCAATCCATACGGCCATAAAAGAAGGTTGTATTCCATCATCTACTCCTGAACTCAATGTAACATCAGAGAATGTTCCATCACCATTATTTTTATAAAGTAAATTATAGTTTTCTAACGCGGTTAGATCAACTTCATATCTGCATACATATAAGTCTAGAAAGCCATCATTGTCATAATCTCCCCAGGAAATTCCAGAGTTATAGGTAGGGAAATTAGATTCAAAATCGAGTGGAATTTCTGAAAAGCTAAAGTTGCCGTCATTTTCAAATAATCTGACATATCCATCTAATTCAGAAAAAGAGAGGTCAGGGTCTCCGTCATTATCATAGTCTACCCATATAAGAGATTTTAAATCAGCATCAGAAGAAAACATCTCTACAGGGTACAGCGAGTCAGCACTAGAAAAGTAAACAAGAATTTCACCATCATTTCCAGGAATAGTAATGTCATCAAGCCCGTCATTGTTTAAGTCATACATAGATATACCAGCCCCATAAACTACATTTTCAAAGAATAGCTCAATTTCGTTTTCGAGAAATGCATTCTGAAATATTTGTGCATTTGTGTTATGCATGAAAAGGAAAAAGAATGCTAAAGCAGCCAGCCTCATAGAAAAATGTTTATATATAGTAAAGGTAAGGAACTTTGAATATTACCTTTCATAAGTCCACAGAAGTACATTTTATCAGTGGTGATTTAGCTTATGATTGTTTGACTAGAGCATAAATCATCTTACCAGTATAGTCTTTCTGCTAACGATTTTAGGACTCTGACTCTTTGTTTACTTTATCCAGGAGTAACATATCGAATGTACTGATTGACTGCCTAGAGATAGTTTTTGAACTGGCCACGTTGGATTTAGTTATTCTTTCATAAAGTAAGCTATCTCAGTTGAACCCGATTTAGTTTCTATTATAAGTAGATAGTTTCCTGTGTGAGAAATAGTACTAATATCTATTGTGTTAAAATGGCCCTTTCCGTTTAATAGCATTTTTCCTTCCGAAGAATGAATTTCCCATGATTTAATAGTCTCGTCTATATCTATAAAGAGTAGCTCAGAGGTGGGGTTTGGATAGACAGTAATTTTAGGATTTGGAGTGTTTATTTCAGATATAGATGTATAATCCTCGTCTAAAATTATATTCTCATCTCCAGGCTGGTAGTTCGCATAAATAAAATAGCATAAGAACATTTCATCATATGTTCCGGGACCTAGTGATGCCGTTTGAGGCGGGTCGAAGGGATTGTCATGGTTGTTTAACGTATTGTCATAAATACCTTGACTTCTTAGTACCGAACCTGCTGGAATATGTTTAACCGTTTGAAATACATAATATTTCTGCCAGTGTAGATCCCACCTTGGGATATAAATTAATGGGTGATCTTCTCCATCTGGATCTGTGTACCAAACCCTATACGATTTACCCAAAAAATGCATATGAGGGCAGATAGAAACCACGCTTATATCACTGGTTAATGGA
>CAZTVP010000068.1:536-8805 GCA_964616995.1 uncultured Comamonadaceae bacterium | reverse complement strand
AGCGCATCTGATTACGGCTCAGAAGGTTACAGGTTTGAATCCTGTCGAGGTCACTAATAAAAAGATCATCCAAGTAGGATGGTCTTTTTTTTCTTTTTAATGTTTTGACATAAAGAGTAAAAAGGTTCTTAACATGCTTCTCCAAGAGGAATTTTCCTACAAGATGTTAAGAATTAAGTTGAAATAAAAACGGGATAAAAGAAACATAAACAATAGCTAAGAACGTATATTTGACCTCAAATCGACTATTTATTTAAAATGAAAAGAATTTTACTATCGGCCTTTGTGCTGTTGATGGCATGTTTTAGTCATGCTCAATTAGTTAATGTAGAGATACAAGAATTAGTGGTCCATGAAGATGTAGATCTTCCAGATCCAATTTTAGGTACAGTGAATCTTAATGGATTTACTACCTACAGAGTGGTGGCCAATGTGACTAACCCAGATGATTTTGTAACGCAGGTATTCGGAAATGTAGATGATCCATTAGTTTTCTGTACAGAACCTGAAGATGCTGGTTTTTATCAGCACCCAGCGGGAAATGAAAGTGGTCCTTTAAACAGTATTATTTTAAACGGAATTCCGGGTGTAATCGACCCTTCTCCAGCGTACGGGTTTGATAGCTATTTAACTGTAGGTTATGATCTGGATTCAGAAGATGATGGAACGTATGGAGTTCCTACTGTACTTCAGTCTGATGAAGATAGCTGGGTAGAGGAGTTTAATAACGGGAATTGTATAAATGTAATCTCTTTTGATGGAGGAAGTACATTCATACTACCTGGACAAGGTAACGGTGTGGCAGGAGATGATCTTCAAGTGAATATAGGTCAGTTTACTATTCCTTCAGATGCCTGTTTAAATGTTTCTGGTTTAGTACAAGTATTCACAAACGGAGAGTCTAACCCTGATTTTGTTCTAGACTTTTATGAGTTTTTTGCTTCTAACTGTGCTGGTGGGCAGGGATGTACAGATCCCATAGCCATTAACTATGATAGCACTGCCACGGTAGATGATGGTTCATGTGAATATGCATGTGAATTGGCTATCACAGCGGATAACCTTGTAATCACTAACGTAACTTGTTTTGGTGATGACACGGGAGTTGTAGATGCTGTAAATGTAACAGGTGGAATCGGAACAGTTACTCATTCAATTAATAACCAAACATTTTTAATTAACTCGGAATTTGATGAGCTAGAGGCTGGAGATTATACTTACTATGTGGAAGACAACCAAGGGTGTACGGCACAGGTGGATTTTACCATTTCTCAGGGTGAAGAAATTATTATTTCTCCTGATAATCTGAGTTCGCAAAACCCAAGCTGTTTTGGATTCAGTGATGGTACAGCTTGTGTCAGTATTTCAGGAGGTGAGGCACCATACTTTACGAACTACGGAGAAGAAGATTTCTCGGGAATGACTTCTGATGTATGTTTTGATAATCTGCCAGCAGGTAATCATGTGATTTATGTGCAAGATGCTAATGGATGTGTAGAAATTAGTCCAGCTGTAGTTCTTAATGATCCTAATGAAATTCAATTAGATGTGGTAGCATCAGAAAATGCAAGCTGCTCAGATGTAGCAGATGGATGTGGTACGGCTCTTGCACAAGGAGGTTTCCCACCTGTAATGTATTCAATTGACGGTTGGGTAGAACCACAGGAAGGTAACGTACTATGTGGATTACTCCCTAACATGGACTATACAGTAACGGTTGAGGATGCCAATGGCTGTATAGCTACAGCTACTTTAACAGGTATAAATGGCCCAAGTCCTGTAGGAGTTAATATAAATACTGTTACAGATGTTTTATGTAATGGTGATGAGAACGGAGAAGTTGTAATCTCTGGATTTGGTGGAAATGGATCTTATACTTATAACCTTTCTGCAGATATGGATTGTCCAGACGGACCTTACACTAACACAAGTGGTGAATTTGACGGGTTAGCTGCTGGTGAATATTTAATTTGTGCTGAGAGTGATGGTTGTACAGGAGGATCTACAGTAATGGTAGGAGAACCTATGATGATTAGCTTCGCTATAACTCCAGAATTAGAAAACTCAGGAGTTAGTGAAGAAGGTGAGTGTGATGCCATGTTCGAAGTAATAAATGCTGGAGGTGGAACAGGAGATCTCACAGTGACTTGGACTTTAGATGACGGTTCTGAAGTAACAGGTGCTACTGTAGATGGATTATGTGAAGGTGAAGTAGTGAGTGCTACTGTAACAGATGAAAACGGATGTGAAGCTAGTTCAGAAGATATTGACGTAATAGTTAGCATCTACGAAATAGCAAATGATATTTCATTAAGTCTTTATCCAAATCCAACCGCTGGACTAGTTAACCTAACTATTGAAGGATTATCTGGTCAAGAAGTGACTGCTGAGGTAATCAATTCTTTAGGAGCTGTAGTTCAGTCTAAAGATTTCGGGACGCTTTCTGGAATTCAGAATGAAGAAATTCAACTGAACGGTCAAGCTTCAGGAATCTACTTTGTGAACATAACAGTAGATGGAGAAATGATTTCTCATAGAATAATAAAGAACTAAGAGAGTTTAAATTCTCTCATTAAGAAGCGCACTCTGAATAGGGTGCGCTTTTTTAATGCGGTGCAAAATGGATAGACACTTATTCGGTTCGCTTTCATTCTATCCGCGCATAACGGAACTGTATTACACCATATTTATTCTTTCAAAATAAGCTTTGGATTTTATAGTAGGTGATAGCATTCTAAAAGAACATGGACTAAACTTGTCAATTGGCAATCGTTGCTTCATATGAATAGGATTTAAAAATTGTGTATTGCACCGCTTCTAAAACATTTCATTAAAGAAACACTTTTTTAAGAATCTTTCTTCTTAGAAATCAAACTCTTGAAGTTAGAAACAAATTCATCCCAAGAATCGAACTCCTCCTTATAAAGAAGACCAACACCTTGCGTAGAGTTGTTTTCAAAGTTAGTAGTGTTAATGTCAAAATTATTCGTGTCATTATAGACGAGCAGTCTGATTTTCCCTTCCTTCCCTAGAAGGTATTCTATTCTCACATCTCCTATAAGCGTGTTAGGGTTTCTGTTTTGTTCATTTCCTCTGGTGACACCAAGGTTTCCTGAGATGAAAAGCTTATCGCTAAATAGCTGTGTGCTCAGCGCCAAAGCTATCTCTTGACTACTTATTTCATCACCAGGTCTGTAGTTAACTCCTATATCTACATCTTCAGTAATACCACTTAGCCAACTGCTCAACTGACTAGAAAGAAACTCTGAACTATTCTCAGCTATTCCAAGCTGGTTATGCTGCTCCCCCGTAAAGTTACTTGGAGACAAGAATTTCTTTAAAACCAATAAACTGAATGCTTGTCTATTCATTTCCTGCTCTGTACTGATGATACTCTTTACTCTATTTCGGGTGATTTCATCAGAAGAGGGGAGATTCACGTCAAAAGCTATTCCTGGGTTTAGTAGCTTACCTTCTAAATCCATGCTCAATTCTACTGGAACACGTTTATTATAATTCTGGTTATCATCCGTACTTCCTAGTAAATCGTAAAGAGGTGCTGAGAGTTTGTAAACCGTTTCTAAATCTATATCTGCCAGAAAAGGGTCTCCGTACCAGTTAATGCTTCCTCCTGGCTTTATATCGAAGTCCTTATTTATGAGATTCTGCAGCGTAAATAAGTATTCACCTTTAACTACCTCTACAGAGCCATACATCTGAAAATCATCTGTTCCATTTACTATCAAAGAGAGATGTCCTTTCCCATTTCCTTCTAAGATGTCTCCAGTAACCTCGTTAAAAATCATTTTGAAAACAGCATCTTCTTTCACATCTATTTCTAAATCAATATTTAATCGGAAGTTAGAAGCCAATTCCGATAGTGCATTAGAAGTCTTTGTGTTTTCATCTTCAGGAGTCTTAAAAACGACAAAGTCTTCAAAAACTACTTCTTCTGAACCTCCGAGAGGCATATTTATTACCGTTCCTTTTTCAGTAGAAGCAGTAGCATTAATTTCTAAGTAGTCATCATATCCAAATACACTGATGAAACCAGCTCCATAGGCTTTCCCAAAGAAAAGCTCATTTTGATTTTCAGTGGTATTCAAACATAGAAATGGAGTCTTCTCTATGTCTAGAAAAATGTCATAACTCCATTCTCTGAAGTTATTATGAATAACAGAACCTATGAGATGTCCTCTATTTCCTTCTTGGTCTTTAATAGTGGTATTTTCTAGAAGGAACATATCATTAGTAATGTCTATTTTATCCTTGAGAGTGTAAGTTGTATTTAGATAATCAATTTTCACCGTAGCATCATTAAAGAATAGTTCACCTTCCAGTAATGGTTCAGTGATTTTTCCATTCACTTGAACCTCTCCTGAGAGTGAACCTCCGAAACCGCTCACAGCATCTTTAACCACCGCAGATAAGAACTCCAACTTAAAATCAGTAGCTCTAACCATTAAGTCTAAAGGTGAATTTTCATTAGACGGGTCATAAGTTCCTTTAAAAGAGAAAGGCTTGTAATTATCGGAGAGCAAGCTTCCTTCAAGATTAAATTTTTTAATACTTGAATTCCAATTTCCTAGTAGTTCTATATCTCCTAGAAGGAAATCGTCTAATTTTAGATTAGAGATCGTGAGCTGACTCTGAGCCTCGTTAGATTCTGTTAAATCTGAAATAAGAAGTTCACCATCTATTTTCCCTTGAAACTGGGTGGTTCCAGCCGGTGTAAAATAGTTCAGAGTGGCTAAATCCAAGTTCACCAGGTCTAAGGCCGCATTTTCACTGTTGTTTAAACTCCCATTTAAAAATAGGCTCTGGTCTGTGCTGGCTACTTCCACTGAGCTGAACTCTACATTTTTTCCGTCTGATGTAAGTCCTCCTAGCGGTGATATGCGCCATGTTTTTGGCCCGGTTGTAATGGTGCCTTCTCCAAAAGTAAGTTCGAAGTAAGATTCTGATAAACTGAGGTCAAAAGGAATGTTTCCAGAAGTGTTTTCTTCACCGTTATTCCAGCTAAAATTAGAACGATAGATACTATCTCCTTCAAGCGTAATTCGAGGTTGTATAATCCTAAAACTATCTCCCACAGTAAATTCACTGGAAGAAACCGCTAGAGAAGAATTTCCTCGAACCTCATGAAAGCCGATGTTGATGTAATTAGCTGCATATCCATCATAACTAATGGTATCGGCTTCCACATTCATGTGAAGTGCATTGTTTTCTCTAGAGAAGAAAAAGTGGCTTCTCTGACTCACATATACATCCTGATTAATAAGCGGTAAGATTTTCTTAAAGTCTAATATATCAGCTGTTAATTGGAAATTGACCTCTTTTTCAGAAGTTAGATTAGTTTCTTTTCCGTTTATCTTATCTATTAAAGTTCTAACGCTGCTCTCTATATCTTGAGCGGTATAAACTCCTCTAAGTTCAGCGTTTAAAACATTAGATTCTAATAGTATATCTCTTTCAGGTCGTAATGAGGAGTGAAGAAATATAGAAGAAAGTAAAATCTCTTCACCTTCATCCGTTTTAATTACAGACTCTTCCAAGCAGAGCTCACCCTGAAGGTTATCAGCGTTAGACCCTCGTCCTTCCAAACTTAGCGTGGTGGAGAACGATTCTATATTATTTAATGCAGGAATGTATTTACCTAAAGATACATGAGCTATATTACTGGTAAACGAGTAGGATGGAACCTTTTGAGTGAAATCAACTAAACCTTTAAAATCAAACTGAGCATCACTATTGTCTGAAATAATTTGTCCCTTGAAGAAGTTATCACGTAGGTTTCCGTTGGCGGTTATACCTGTTAATTCGTATGCTCCAAATGAGATTTTAGGTACAGTTCCAGATAGGGTTAAATCTGCCAAATCTCTGGTAACACCTTTACCAGTTACTTCAAAGCTAGAGCTTATTTTACCAAGATTAGGATTGCTGTAGAGTTCAGCCAAGTCAAAGTTTGAGGTATTCAATTTCCCATCATAAGCATAGCGCTGTGCAGAATTGATTTCTCTAAAATGCAAGTCAGAAGTTAAGCTTCCAATGGGAGTTCTAAGGTTTCCGTAAGCTACAAAGTCATTTATAAAACCTGTAAAATCACCATTGAATCTGAAGTTTCCAAGCTTAGCTATATTCTGCGGTAGTTCTATATTCTGCGGTGCAATGGCTGGAAAAATCACCTTCTCTAACTCGGTTTTATTGGACGTGAGATTCTCAAGTTCTAGGTCTATGAAAGTAGTATTAATATCTGGAAGTCCGTTTAGGGATAAATCACCCTCAAATTCTGTGATTCCTTCAGTTTTAACGAGAAGGTTCTTGGCTTTAAGGCGGTTTATTTTTCCGCTGATTTTCCCACTAACTTCCAGAGGTAAATCTTTAAATGAGGAACCGGTTACGAACTTATTTAAGTCTTTCAGGTTAATGATGCTTACATTAAGATTAGCGGAGTGTCTTACACTAGAAATGTATTCTGAGAAGTCATCATAGCTATTCGTGTTTAGTAGAATGTCTCCATTAACCTCGGAGCTATTGAGAGCTATGTTACTGTTCTTTAGTCTTATTCCAGTGGGAGAGATGCTCGCATCGGTTCTTAGTTGACTGAGCTGAATACCAGACTTTTCTGCCGCAGAAAGATTGTTTGTATTGAATAGAATACTATCTCCTATGATTTCAAGGTTGTTCAAGTTTCCATTTAACTGAGAAAACTGCAGGTGATGTGAGTTTAAAGTTTCTGCTAAACTATCTTGATAATTAAAGTCTCTGATATTCACTCTTCCATTAGAAATAGAAGAAGAGGCTGTAGAAATGTGCCAGTCTCCTTCACTAGGAGTGTCACTACTAAGACTATCTATCAGAAACTGCAGATTAGAGCTCTCTTCACCGGCATACGTAGTCAAGTTGAAGTAAGGCTCATTAAGAACAACATCATTTAAAGTGATAGTTTTAGCTTTTGAGTTAAAGCTAAAAGCTCCTGTACTTAAACTGTTTAAGTGGATTAGCGTATCTGACTTTTGGTCTTTAAGGGTCAGTTGTTCCAGTTCTACAGCGTCAAATAAACTGACCTTTACGCGCTCTATAGTTATTTCTGTTCCTAGCTTTTCACTGAGGTAGCTGGCTGTTTTGGATGCTATAAAACTTTGCACCGCAGAAAACTGCAGAGCTATTACCAGCAATATCAGTAGAAGGAGCAAACCACCTAAAGTCCACAGGAATATTTTTCTGAATTTTCTCAATAAAAATCTAGAGACAATTTTCGTGCAAATTAATCTAATTTTGCCCGCGCATAGTGAATCTGAATGACTGAAAAACCAAATAACAAATCACCTCTTATCCTCTCTGTAGAATCCTCATGTGATGACACAAGCGCGGCAGTATTAGAAGGTTTAAATGTTCGGTCTAACGTGGTTTGTACTCAGATAGTTCACGAAAAATATGGCGGAGTTGTTCCTGAATTGTCCAGTAGAAAGCACATGGCCAACATAGTTCCTACGGTTTATGAAGCGCTAGAAGTAGCACAAGTAAAAGTTACTGATTTAGATGCAGTAGCCTTTACGCAAGGGCCGGGTTTACTAGGTTCACTGTTAGTGGGAGGGAATTTTGTAAAAGGAATGTGTCTAGGAGCAGGAGTGAAGTTAATAGGTGTAAATCACATGCATGGTCACATCATGTCTCACTTTTTAGAAGAAGAAGTTCCGTCATTTCCATTTATATCATTGACAGTGAGTGGTGGTCATACGCAATTAGTGCTGGTAACAGCTCCTAATCAGTTTGAAATATTAGGCGAGACCATAGACGATGCTGCAGGGGAGGCTTTCGATAAGACGGCTAAAATTTTAGGGTTGGGTTATCCTGGTGGGCCGCTGATAGATAAGTATGCCCAGGATGGAGATAACACCAAGTTCAAGTTCACTGAGCCAAGAGTAGCTCCTCTTACGTTCAGCTTTAGTGGTTTGAAGACCAATGTACTTCAGTTTTTACAACGTGAGACCAGGACTAATCAAGATTTTATTAAAGAAAACCTAAATGATATCTGTGCTAGTGTTCAGCATACAATAGTCACCATACTATTAAAACAGTTAGAGGCAGCCTGTGAAAAGTATGAATTGAATGCAGTAGCATTAGCTGGTGGAGTTTCTGCTAATTCTTATTTAAGAGCTCAATTTCAGTCTTTAGCAGATGAAAAAGGGTGGCAAGCTTTTGTACCTAGATTTAGGTATTGTACAGATAATGCAGCTATGATAGGAGCATCTTCTTATTTTAAATA
>CAZTVP010000068.1:0-526 GCA_964616995.1 uncultured Comamonadaceae bacterium | reverse complement strand
ATATTTAGCTAACGATTTCTCTTCACTGGCGGATAAACCAGATCCAAGGTTACCTTTTATAGTTTAGGAAATTTTATCGGTTAAAAAGCTATTCCGCAAAGGAGTAGTAATCTTAGGTAGAAGAATCTCCGTAGTAGTGCCCGTTTCATTTTTCTCAAATCCCCCGTTATCAGAAATCTGAAATGAGGTATTTATCCCGAAGTATTCATCCATAGAAAGTAATCTGCTCTTTATAATATCTAAACTAGCCGATATATGTTCTGAATTCTTGTCTTTAGAGTTAGAATTATTCAAACCCGTTCCATTATCTTTTACTATGATCTTTACTTGTTCTTTCATTTCTTGTACAGTAAGTTCCACCGTGTCTTCGGCAGTATCTATAAAGCCGTGATTGATAGAGTTTTCTACGATAGGTTGAAGGAAAAGGTGCGGAACATAAATGGAATCAAGTATTGTCTCCTCAATATTTATCTTGAATAACACAGGGTTTTCTCTCCTTAGACCTTCTAATTCTAGGTAGAGTTTC
>CAZTVP010000067.1:8475-8830 GCA_964616995.1 uncultured Comamonadaceae bacterium | reverse complement strand
CCAGCTCTAGGTTAGCTTTTCTGATATCAGTTATCATGTGAGGAATGAACACTAGCTGTTCCACTTCGTCCCCTTTCATGATAGGGCCCACTTTACAGCTGTACCAGTCGAAATACGGAGGTTCTGTGCTTCCCTCTATCTCGAACGAAACATCCTTTTTCTTATCAAAAGCCATATGAATATGCCTTCTTATATGCTCATGATTTTTAGGATGAGTATGATCATAAACAGAAGTTCCGGCCAGAACTGCCGTATCTACTCGACTACCAGTGGAATAGAGTAATACACCATCTCGGTCTATGGTATAAATATTACTTGGACTATTGGTAATGATAGCTCTGAGATTAGCCTCGGA
>CAZTVP010000067.1:0-8465 GCA_964616995.1 uncultured Comamonadaceae bacterium | reverse complement strand
ATTTTATGAGCTCCTTGTGTAGTCTGTCATTTTGAATTTTACTCTTTTTCTTTTCAATAGCACTATCTACTGCGGTGCAAAGTCTGTTCAGGTCATCCTTTAACACATAATCATCTGCACCGAGTTTCAAACATTCTACAGCCGTTTCTTCGTTCACTCTTCCTGTACACATTACGAATGGGATAGTGCTGCATTTTGACCTTATGTAAACCAATGCTTCTTTACCGGTGAATTGAGGTAGTTGGAAATCACTAATGATCATGTGTGGAATGAAGCTGTCAAAGGCTTTATAAAATTCCTCCTTACTCGGTACATGCATCACTTCAAATGGTCGAGTAATATCATTTAGATGATAAATCTCTAACTCGGCATCACTGTAACTATCTTCTAATAAAAGTATCCTTAGGGGTTTTTCGGTAGTGAAGTCATCAACCAAGAAATCAGTTAACACTTGATGTTCCAATACCTCTGAGGGTAATGTTTTAGATTCAATCATATTCGTTCTTTCGTTATCTGACCAAATAACATTGGTTCAGAAATCATTCTCTATTCAATAAAGTGCGATTAAATACCGAAGTAGAAAAGGCTACCGTAAGTCCTGAAAATTGACTTTATAAAGATAAGACTTTCAAGCATAAAAAAGGCAAGCTAAATAGCTTGCCTTTTCAATATGATCAGGTGAATAATATCACATGAACGAATCATATGCTCTATTGAAATCTTTTTCTTCTGCGAAAGCAGATTTAGAAACTTCTAACATTTGTTTTATTTGTTCTCTGTAATCACTGTTTTCTTCCCATTCTACAAATGATATTATAGAGTTTTTGAGAAGAGTAAACTGATTGTCTGATAAATTCTCTAAAGAAGCTTCATTTAATAGGGTGATGCCTTCCTCTAAAAGCATTTGACCTTCTCTCACGGACTTCATCTTAAAGACCGCATAAGACATATATATTTTAGCACCAGGATCGCTTGGGTCTATGTTGCACAGATATTTATACATACCTTTCGCTTTAGTGTATTTTTCATTTATCATTTGGTTTTCTGCATCCTCCATAGCCACTGCTCTTAACTCTTCAAAATAATCTTCAGCTTCATCTATGTAAGCACTTTCTTTATCCTTTTTCACGAATTTGGCAGCAAATTTTAAGGCCTCCTTAAACCCTTTAGGATATTTTTCTGACAAGGTTTCGTCTTGTGTAAACTTGAAGTTAGCCATGCTGTAATACAGATATGGAAGCGGGTCTTTTTTGGTCTTGTCATTTAGGGTATAGTTTTCCGCCTTATACACAAGCTTCTCATATTTTTCATCTACATATAATTCCAGTAGGTCATCATACGTATTATCCGTCTGAGCTATGAGGTTAGAAAATGAGTAAAGAAATAACAAAGGAATAAGTAAGTATTTGCTCATAATTTGTGATTTTATCTTAAGGTAACCAAAATTGATGCCTAAAATAGTAGTTTTCTCAAAAATTAATGGAATCAAATTCATTTAATGATAGATGAAGCTAAAGTCATAGAGTGGTTTAGTAAACACGAATGGAAGCCATTTAAATTTCAGCAGGATACCTGGAAGGCTTTTAAGGATGGACAGTCCGGATTGGTAAATGCTCCTACTGGAAGTGGAAAAACGTATTCATTAATCATTCCTATTATCATAGAGCATGCTCGGCTTCAATTGAAAGCCGACTCTGGATTATGTGCTATTTGGATAACTCCCATACGCGCTTTGGCCAAGGAAATTCTTATCAGCACTGAGCGTGTAGTAGAAGAATTAAAGCTAGACTTTAGTGTAGAGATAAGAACTGGAGACTCTACTTCAAAGACTAAAACAAATCAGCGGTCTAAGCTTCCTAATTTATTAATTACCACGCCTGAGAGCTTACATATTTTGCTAACGCAAAAGAATTTTTCTTTACTGTTCAAGAACATCTTCGGATTAGTAGCAGATGAATGGCATGAACTGATAGGGTCTAAAAGAGGAGTGCTCCTAGAACTAGCTCTATCTAAAATAAGAACACTAAATCCTAGATTCAGAACTTGGGGAATTAGCGCTACAATTGGAAACTTAGCTCAAGCAGCTGGGGTGCTGCTGGGTGAAGAATATTTGCGAAGCTCTAAACTCATCAACTCTGGCATCAAAAAGGACATAGAAGTAAAATCAATTTTACCAGCTGAAATAGAGAAGTTCCCGTGGAGTGGTCATTTAGGGACTAATTTGTTAAAAGAGATCGTGCCTATCATTCAGCAGAGTTCCAGCACGCTAATATTTACCAATACCAGAGCTCAAAGCGAGATATGGTACAATAAACTTATGACTGCCGCTCCTGAGTTGGCGGGTTTAGCGGCATTACACCACAGTGCGCTCAGTAAAAAAGTAAGGAACTGGGTAGAAGATTCACTTATGGAAGGTTCCTTGAAAGTAGTCATATGTACTTCCAGTTTAGATTTAGGAGTGGATTTTTCTCCGGTAGAAACCATTATACAAATAGGAGGTCCAAAGGGAATTTCCAGATTCATGCAGCGAGCAGGAAGAAGTGGCCACAGACCAGGAGCAAGAAGCACCATATATTTCTTGCCTACGCATTCTTTAGAGTTGATAGAAGCAGCAGCGCTTAGGCAAGCCATTGAGGATGAGTATATAGAAAAAAGAGAACCCTACATCAGGTGCTTTGATGTGCTTGTTCAGTACCTTTTAACTTTAGCAGTAGGTGAGGGCTTTATTCCAGAAGAAGCTTACCAGCAGGTGAAAAGCACTCATTGTTTTTCTACTATGAGTGAAGAAGAGTGGGCTAGGGTTTTACATTTTACTCAAACAGGAGGAGATTCTTTAGGTCAGTATGATGAGTTTAAGAAAACGGTAAATGATAATGGAGTCATTCGAGTGGTGGATAGAAAAATCATTCGTAGGCATAAGATGAGTATAGGAACCATCGTGAGTGATAACATGATTAAGGTTCATTATAAGTCTGGAGGTTATATAGGAAGTGTGGAGGAGTGGTTTATTAGTCGGTTAAATGAAGGGGATGTCTTCTGGTTTGCTGGTAAGAGTTTAGAGTTAGTCAGCCTTAAGCATCTGAAGGCGCAGGTGGTGCGGAGCAAAAAGAAGAGCGGTCTTATTCCTACATGGAAAGGAGGAACGCTACCCATGTCGAGCAATATGAGTGATGTGATTCGATCTAAGTTAGATGAATATATATCTGGGGAATTTAATGATGTAGAGCTGCGCAAAATTGATCCACTACTTGATTTTCAAAAGTCACGTTCACATCTACCAAGGAAGAATGAGTTTTTAATTGAATATTTTAAAACTAGACAAGGTTATCATCTACTAGCATACCCTTTTGAAGGTAGGTTTGTAAACGAGGGAATAGCCAGTTTAATGGCTTACAGGCTAAGCCTAGTAAGTCCTATCTCTTTTTCTATAGCATTTAATGATTACGGATTTGAGCTTCTGTCTGATAAAGAAATGGATCTAGAAGAGTTCTCTATTCAAGAATTACTTAGCTCTAAACATTTATTAGAAGACATAGAAAAAAGCATTAATGCCACAGAGATGGCCAAGCGTAGGTTTAGAGACATAGCCTTTATTTCAGGAATGCTTTTTAGAGGTTTTCCGGGAAAACAGGTGAAGGATAGACATCTTCAAAGCTCCAGCGAATTATTCTTTAACGTATTCGCGGATTATGATCCTCAGAATTTGTTATTGAAACAAAGCTATGAAGAGGCACTCACACAACAACTAGATTTTGAGAGACTCAGAAAAGTATTGCACCGCATAGAAAAACAAGAGTTTATCATTACCTATCCAGACAAACCATCTCCGCTCGCTTTCCCGATTATGGCAGATAGATTAAGAGAAAAGCTTTCTAGTGAATCTCTGACAGATAGAATCAAGAAAATGACCTTACAATTCGATTAGAACTGATATATAAAAGCTCTTTTAGCAGAGGAATACAATTCTAAGGACCGAAAGGGAGTTAAGTTTAGCAGTTTTTAAGCCTGCAGGAGAATGATATGATTACTTTTGCCACACCGAAAAAACTATAGTTAATGTTTAACCTCAAGACCTGTTCTTTATTTGTCCTAGTTCAATTTTTTGTAGTATTAGGACTAGCTCAAAACGCTGCCATAAAGGGATTCATATATGACAAAGAATCTGGTGAGCCACTTATAGGAACTAACATATTCACTACTGACGGTTCCTATTCCACTACCACTAACATAGATGGATATTACTCCCTAACTAAAATGAAGTCAGGGACATATACGGTGGTTTATTCTATGGTTGGCTATGAAGAAATTAGAGAAGAGTTTACCGTAGAAAGTCCTAAAGTGATTTCAAATAATGTAAGACTGAAAGAAGATGCTATTAACTTAAAAGGAGCCGATGTCATAGGAGAGCTTAATGATCAAAAGAACGAGGTTAGAATAGGTATAGAAACTGTAACTCCTAAGGATATCACTAAACTCCCAAGTATAGGAGGTGCTCCTGACATAGCTCAGTATATGCAGGTAGTTCCGGGTGTAACTTTCACTGGAGATCAGGGAGGGCAGCTCTACATAAGAGGAGGAAGCCCCATTCAGAATAAGGTTCTGTTAGACGGAATGGTGGTTTACAACCCTTTTCACTCTATAGGTTTATTTTCAGTATTCGAGACAGATATAATCAGAACTGCAGATATCTACACAGGAGGTTTTAACGCTAACTTCGGTGGTAGAACTAGTTCTGTTATGGATGTAAAAACTATAGATGGAAATAAGAATAAACATGACGGTAGGTTAGCCGTTAACCCTTTCGGGGCTAGAGCAGTGTTACAAGGACCAATTAAGAAACAAGATGATAATGGTGGGGCCATAACTTATGTGCTTACAGCCAAGCGTTCTTATCTGGAGCAGTCTAGTCAATTGTTTTATGATTATATAGATGAAGAAGGTCTTCCTTTTAACTTCACTGATTTATACGGTAAACTGACATTCAGTGGGAACTCTGGAAGTAAGTTCAGTTTATACGGTTTTAGCTTTAATGATGATGTAAGGTTTCAAGCTATCAGTGACTTCAACTGGAAAAATAATGGAGTGGGAGGGAATTTCGTAGTTTCTCCCCAGACATCCACTGTTCTAATTAATGGTTATTTCTCTTACTCAGACTATTTTATAGAATTATTAGAAGACTCATTAGATGTTCCTAGAAGTAGTAGCATAGCTGGCTCTAATTTCGGCTTAGATTTCAAGTATATTTTGGGTGATGATAATATCAACTATGGAGTGCAGATACAAACCATAAACACCCAATTCGATACTTTTAACGATGTAGGTATTAACATAGGTCAGGAAGAAAATACTACAGAAGCAGGGTTATATTTAAAGTATAAGAAACAGTGGGAAAAGGTGATATTAGAGCCTGGTGTACGATTCCAGTATTACTCAGCTATTAGTGGAGGTAGATTTGAACCGAGGCTTGGTTTAAAAATAAAACCTTCTGAAAGATTCAGAATCAAAGCTGCGGCAGGTACTTATTCGCAGAACTTGATTAGCGGTAACTCTGACAGAGATGTGGTTAACCTGTTTTATGGATTCTTAACTGCTCCTGCTGATATTCAAGATGAATTCACAGACATAAATGGAGAAATAAGAGATGTAGAAAATAGTTTACAGACTGCCCGTCACTTAATGATGGGATTTGAATTTGACGTAACTGAGAAGATGAACATAAACGTGGAAGGTTACGTGAAGGATTTCGGTCAGTTGGCTAGTATTAATAGAAATAAGGTATTCGAATCTAATGAAATAGAACAGCCAGATGTACTTAGACAAGACTTTATCTTAGAGTCAGGACTGTCTAGAGGAGTTGATTTCGTTTTTAAATACAATGAGAAGTTCTCCTCTATTTACTTTGTTTACTCTCTAGGTAAAGTGACTAGATGGGATGGCATACAGGAATATTCCACCATTTTTGACAGAAGGCATAATATCAACTTTGTGGCTACACATGAATTTGGAGATGAAAGGGCTTGGGAGGCTAGTTTAAGATGGAATTACGGTTCTGGATTTCCATTTACACAGACTAGAGGTTATATAGAAGAACCTGCCACTACTGGTGGTGTAGCTGGAGATTACTGGGGTATAAATGGAGACTTCGGGATTTTATACGGAGACTTAAACGGAGGAAGATTATCTGACTACCATAGACTAGATCTTGGATTAAAACGAACATTTGATTTAACCAAAGTAAAGTTAGAAGTATCTGCTGGTGCCACTAATGTTTACAGTAGAGAGAATGTATTTTATGTAAACAGATTAACTAACGAGAGGGTAGATCAGCTTCCATTCTTGCCTTCAGTGGGAGTGGATTTAGTTTTCTGATAAAAGGCTCTCAGCATTCTGGAGAGCGGCATTTGTAATGTTAACACCGCTAAGCATTTGAGCTAGCTCATTTACCACTTCATCTTTCTTATGAAGTCTAGTAAGTTTAGTCACGGTTTTATCTGCTTTATCTTCTTTATGAATCTTAAAATGACTGTGTGCTTTACTAGCCATTTGTGCCAAGTGGCTCACCACTAGAATTTGAGATTTACCGCTCATTTCATGAATAAGCGATCCAAGCTTGCTGGCTACTTCACCGCTAATTCCAGTATCTATTTCATCAAGTACAAGCGTTTTCAGACTCTTTTTCTGCGCTACTGCAGCCTTTATAAGGAACATAATACGGCTAATTTCGCCTCCTGAGGCTACTTTATCCAGAGGAGCAGGTGCTGATGACTTATTGGTCTGTACTAAAAAGGTAAGCTCATTCTTACCAAATTCATTGAATACTGCGGCTTCTTTTACTTCTACTTCCAGTTGAGCATTGGGCATTGAAAGCTCCTTCAGCCTAGAATTAATGAAGTCCTCTAGCTGAGGTTTTTGTTGAATTCTCTTACTGCTTATTGCACCGCAGAGCTTTTCTAATTCCTGTTCAGAAGAAGAGATTTTAGCCTCTAACTCAGCTATTTCCTGATTAAAGTTAGTGGCTTGATGTAGCAGCTGCGCAAATTTATCTCTCTTCTCTACCAACGCTTCTACGTCTAAAGCTCTGTGTTTAATGAGCAGTGTATTTATACTGTTCACAGACTCTGTGAGCTCTTGCATCCGTTCAGCATCAGGTATAATGCTGTCCGCTTTTTTGTTGATTTCATAAGCTACATCTTCTAGCTCTATTTTTAGTGATTTTATGCGCTCTATGAGTTCTGAAATAACAGCATCTTGAGTAGTTAATGATCCTAGGGTACGCTGTGCTTCTTTTACACTTTCTAGTGCTGCTTCGCGGTCATTACTCAGTAGCTGAGCCGCTGCATAAACCTTCTCTTTTACATCATCTGCATTGGTTAATAGTTCAAGCTCTTCTTCAGCTGATTTCAAGTCGATATCCACTAAAGAAACGGAGTTCAATTCCTCTAACTGATAAGCATAGTACTCTTTATCCTGGCTGAGCTGTTCTTCTTTAGCCTTAAGTTCTATAAGGTCTGATTTGAGCTTTTTCCATGAAGAAAGCAGCGTTCTATATTTCTGAAGAGGCTCATTTACTTCTGCATACGTATCTAAGACTTCATATAGAAAAGCAGTAGATTTAATCTTAGCATTCTCATGCTGTGAGTGAATGTCTATGAGTTCAGAGGTAAATTCCTTAAGAATACTTAGTTTGACAGGAGTGTCATTTATAAATGCTCTGGATTTACCTGATTTCGAAAGCTCCCTTCTAATAATGGTGTTGGTCTCATAGTCTATATCATGCTGTGCAAAAAAGGATTCTAACCCATAATCAGAGATATCAAAGCTTCCCTCTGAGATACATTTTTTATCTTCATTTCCGATTTTAGAGAAATCTGCATTTTGTCCAAGCAGAAGACCTAAAGCTCCTAGCAACAGGGATTTTCCAGATCCTGTTTCTCCAGTAATAACGTTAAATCCAGATGTGAAATCTACCTCCAGCTGATCTATGAGGACATAATTTTCTACATAGAGTTTAGTGAGCATGGCTAGAGTCGGTCGTATTTAGAGATGTTTCCAGGGTCTATGACCACCAGCAGATCTTTAAGTTCCTTACTTTCACTTTCAGGTGCTTCTCTATAGACATTCATTATTTCATCTGATTTAGCTATAAAAAACAGCTGCATGTTATAGCTAGATGGCTTGATCTGGTGAATAGAACGTAGCTTTTTCATCTCACCTATGAGTTGAGTTCTAATAGCGTCTGCAGAGTTATATAAAAGATCAAAGCCCTGCCTGTGGTAAGCATAATTTATATCTCTCAGCGGTGCAAAGGTCTGACTCAAAATATTCTCTACCAGCCAGTATCTATTTCTGTCACTTTCGCTTGGTCTCCATCCTGATTCCGCGGCTCCTTGGCAGTTAGAAACTACCTGCTGTGCTTTTAAAAAGAATTCTGTGCCTCCCTGCGGTGCAAAAGAGTCGTAATCCAT
>CAZTVP010000066.1:0-8848 GCA_964616995.1 uncultured Comamonadaceae bacterium | reverse complement strand
CCACATTACATCTGCCTCTCTCAAGTATGGATAAGGTACCACACGTTGAGTTTGGGTGTGCTCAGGAACATAAGCTCCATCTAACACAGTATTGATAGTCTGTGCCTTTGAAGAAAAAGCAGCTAGAGTAATAGCTAATCCTAAGAAGATGACTTTTTTCATGAGTTCTTAAATTAAATTATTCTAAGTGAGATACTAGACACCTTACGGTTACCCTCTGGCATCTTCACCATAATTTCTTCTATAGAGAACTTTTGTCCTCTGCGCATATTGTTTAACAGACCTTTAGCTGAATCACTAAGTCTATTACCTGTACATTTTGCCTCCTTGATCTCACCATTCACTACTGTAACTACTTTAAATGAAGTAACCACTGGCGTATACTCAAAATCAAAGTTATCCATGGCAGCTCTAACACCAGTAGCATTTTTAACCTTAGTACCAGTAATTACATTATCGGTAGGTCTAGCTTGACTGAATGAAGGTACCGGATTAGGCACTCGTTTAACTCTAAATTTAACTGGTGGCATAGACTTTTTAGATCCATCTGGAAGCTCTACTGATGCACTTATATTCACCTCATTTCCAGAAGTTATATTCATCACGTAACCATCAGATCCTTTTGAAAGACTTCCAGCACTTGCGCTCGGGAATACTTTGTCAGCAGTAAAACCCGGAACAGAAATATCTACAGGGTTTGGAAGTCCTTTATAGAATACATTCATCTTTGTTGGCGACACTATTAGCTGTGGTGCCACTACAGAGTACTCTAATGAGAAAGGTTCTTTAACTAATTCACCTCCAACAGGTTTAAACATAATTACACCGTCTCTTTGAGATGTTCCTAGACCTCCTGCAGGAATTTTTACTTTTCCCTTGGTTCCTTCCATTTCTAGAATATCATATTCTCCTGTTAGTTTCTGACCAATAGAATCCCACTTTACTCCAGGTTTTCCAAGTCTGATTTCTGGAGTATTTTGATCATCATAAGCAGCTAAGAATACATCTGCTTCAAAGTTTGAACCTTGAGAAATAGTAGTCGCTTGAGGTATTACCGCAGATGTGAGCCTATTGAACTTATATGATGATCCTTCTACATCTGCATAAAGTTTATCTAATAAATCAGACTCCGCGCTTCTTATTTGAGACTGAAGTGTAGTTAGCATAGCAGTAGATGCCGCCAGTGGCACATGGTAAAAATTCTTAACTGCCCATCCTTCAGCTCCATCACCTTCAGCGGCTTTTGCTTCCTCCATAGTCGGGAAATCAAAAGTTTCCTCTACATTTTTAACTAGAGTCTCAGTTCCAGAAACTTTTTTCATTTCCTTAATGAGTTCGTCTCGGTATGCTATCAGTTTATCTCTTAGAACAAGAGCGGTGTAATTATTTCCATCAGGATTATCCTCTGTAATGGGATTAGCCGCATCTTGAATCATGAGGTTGGTATTGTTATCGTAGTTATCAATACCTACTAAAGCTTTCACACTATCAAGACCGATTAAGAATTCACCATCACTATATACCTCCGCTGGTATCTCAGCTTCTATAGGCGTACCTATGGATATCGCGAAAGTCTTAGCTTTAATTAAATCTATATGTTTGATTAAATCACTAGATTTCTGATGAATATTATTAGCAGCTCTATTCGCATCACCATACTTAGCTTCATTCTCCTGAGCACTCGTTCCAAGTGCTGAAAGCTGTGTTCCAATTTTACTCTCTACTGCTGTTAGAGTCTTTCTTTGTCCCTGATCTATAGTAACAAAAGCGTTCACTACTTCCTTAGAGACATTCATAGCTAGAAGTGCGGTGAGTACTAAGTACATCATACCGATCATCTTCTGCCGTGGGGTTTCTTTTCCACCTGCCATGTTTACTTGTTTTTAATTATTTAAATAAGTTAAATTGAGTAAAGTAGTGCTGGGATTACCCGTTAGCACCTGACCCCATGGCATTTAACATGTTACTATAAACTCTGTTAAGGGACTGTAAATTCGTAGATAACTCTCTAATGTTTTCCTTGTACGCTTTGGTATCATCTACAGAATCTTTTAAGTTCTCTACTAGTTCATTGATACCAGAGTACATCGTTCTTGACTTTTCTAATTCAGTAAGCTGAAGCTCATACATGTTGTTCAACGCTCCTAAATTCTCAGTCATTTTTCTTAAGTGCTCACCGGTAGAAGCGCCCGCTTCAGCACTATTAGATAAGCCTGTCAATGACTCCGAAGCCGCTGCATAAGTATCTGAAAGCTCACCTACTTTAGAATTGGCATTTCTTAATCCATCTGCGTACTCTTTGGTAGCTGCTGACGCATCTGCTATATCAGTTAAATCTTTAGCTTGACTTGATAGAGTTCTCATTCCATCTCCTAGACTTTGGATAAGTTCAGGTTCTATCTTAGCTTCCATGAGCATTTCATCTAACTGCTCTGTTACACCTTTACCTCCAGCAGATAAAGCTGGTGAGTGCTCATTTCTTTCACCAGTGGCTAATTCTGGATATACCAAAGTCCAATCTACTTCTTCATGTGGTGGTTCGAAAGCTGAGAAAAAGAATATTATGGCTTCAACCGTCAATCCAACTACAAGCATCGGACCTGCTCCAGGCCAGTGCTGAATTTTGAACATCGCTCCTACGATTACTACTGCAGCTCCAATTCCGTAGAGCTTAGCCATAAAGTTTTTCCATTTTTTACTTCCAGGTCTCATGTTTTTCTTGCTTTAAAGGTTTACTAAATATTTCTTGTTGGTTTCTATTTTCAAAATTTTATTCTCTATTCCAATCTTCTGGACTACCTGTTTTTCCTCTACCCAGGTAACTCATTACACTTCTAAATCCAATGTAAGACTTAGCCGTGTCTTGGTACTCATAGGAACGTGTACCAGTTTGGATATAGTATCCAATGTCTTTCCAAGAACCTCCTCTAATTACTTTTCTCTTCAGTGCAGGAGGATCTGATTTATCTGCATTGTACTCATATTCTGTACTCATATCATGAGCAAACTCATAAACTGCTGGATCATAAGCAGTATTACACCACTCCGCTACATTTCCAGCCATATTGTACAATCCATAATCATTTGGCTCGTAAGAATCAATAGGCACTGTGTAGCATCCATTGTCTTCCACATAGTCACCTCTCATAGGCTTGAAGTTAGCTAGAGGACAACCTTGAATATTTCTCACGTAGGGACCTCCCCATGGAAATGGAGATAGATCTAGACCTCCACGAGCAGCGTACTCCCATTCTGCTTCACTAGGTAATCTGAAACGTTGAACGAAGGTTTCACCTTGTGACATTTTCCATGAGTTTAGATAAGCTGTTCTCCAAGCGTTAAAGGCTTTAGCTTGACCCCATGAAACACCTACTACAGGATAATCGTCATAAGCAGGGTGCCAGAAGTAAGTCTCTGTTAATGGCTCATTAAATCCATAGGTAAAATCATGTACCCAACATAGCGTATCTGGGTAAACATTTATTACTTCCTCAACTACGAACTGAGATCTATCACTGTGTCTTTTTACAGAATGCAGTTGGTCTAATTCATTAGTCACACCAAGCTCAAGGTCTTTGTTATCCTTATTAGCAGCTGCCTTGTAATTGAACCACCAGTATCTGAAGTTCAGCTCTGTGGTTTTTAGTTCTCTTCTATTGTAGAATGTCTCTACACCTTGTAAATAGAATCTATCGTAGAGGGCGTCAAATACATCTTCATCTTCCCAATCTATATCTTCTTCCCAGTTGATAACATATCCTTTTCTTACGAATCTATCTATTTCTCTTCCGTACTCATCTTCTACGAAGAAGTATCTCTCGTCATCATTATTATAGAGTTCTGTTCTAAATAAACTGTCTCTAGTATAATACACGAACTGACGGTACTCATTGTTAGATATTTCATGCTGGTCAATGTAGAATGCGGGAACAGTTACTGTTCGAGCGGTAGCATTGATAGCATAGGGTACATCTTGATCACTAGGCCCCATAGTGTAGGAACCGAAGTGGATGTAGTTCATCCCATAGGGATTCACTTGCACCCAGTCTTCTCGTGGGTAAACACCCACAAGCTCTCCTCTATCACCACCATAACAGCTGGCTAGAAAAGATGCGACTACTAGGTAAAACAACGATTTTTTCATGATTTCCAAAATTTAACTTGTCACTTTTACAGGTTCAAGTAAGAATAGCAGGTTCTTGTATAATTTTTCAATTACGAAGATTTAACTCCAATAGTTACACTTTTATTTTAAAGGAACCTTGGATTGTAGTGTTTCTTCTTAATGATTGGCTCTATGATTTTGAAGCAATATCCTACAAACACTTCATGTGATCCAGAGCTGTAATTGTTAATTCCACTTAATGTAGCATCGTACGAATAACCCACTTGCAAGCTGTGGTCTAAGGTCTCACTTCCTGGTAGCTGATAGTTAAGCCCTGCCATTGGAGAGACAGCATCTAAACCGGTTCTAAGACCTACCCCACCCCAAATAAAATTCTGCCACATCAATCTAACATTTACATCAGCAGATACAGCTACCGCATCAGATTTTACTAATAACGCTGGCATTAATTTTAAATCTGAAGTAAGATCGGCATCATATCCAGTCATGAAGTAATAATGTCTTGAATTTTTATATTCAAACGAATCTCCTTGAAGATCCTGAGCAGTAAGATGAGTAGTACTTAACCCTGCCCAGAATTTTTGGGTTTTGTAGTACACTCCTAAATTAGCATCAAAACTACCTGCGTTTTGGAAACTTGGATCAGTGAATAGCTCATCAGTTCCAGGAATGGCATCATCAAACTCAGTACCGTCTACTGCTAACCAATTCTCAGTGAAATTAGATCCTTGGTAACCAACTCCGATTCCTAGTCCAAGGGTACCTCCAATAGAAAGTGGAAGGTGGTATGAATAATTAATTCGTATAGCGTTATTCGTCAATCCAAAACCATCTAAGGTTTCTGTCTGAAATGTATCCTCATTTACACCTTGAACTTGACCAAGTCTATCATTGAAAGCGGTTATACCTAGCCCCCCATGTAATAACTTAACTTTCTGATGGTAATTCAGCAAATAAGTGGTTGGTCCTCCGTCAAATCCTGCCCATTGATTTCTGTAAAACAGACCTAAGCAGTTAGCGCCCATTCCAGTGGCTCCAGGGTTAAGGGAAACTCTGTCATTAAAGAATTGTGTGAATTGGTAATCTTGCTGTGCAAATGCGGTTAGCGAAGAGGTAAAGAGTACTAGAGCGATTAGTAATTTTCTCATAATTTTTTCCTCAGGTTATAGGGTTTCTAATATTATTTTCAGGTTTAAGAAAGCTGCTAAAATAAGGAAATTAAAATATTCACCAAATATTGTTAACTCTGTGTCTTAGATTTAACATCCATAATAGGTCGCTTAACGACACTTTTTTGCACCGCGGAGACAAAAATTTTAGCAATTCAAACGGTAAAATGAGCAGAAAAAATTCTGCTAAGAATCAAATAAAACTTAGACTAGCTTCTGGTAGGTTTTCCACCATTTATCAGGCATTTCCTCATTAGAGGCTTGGAGATAATCCTTGTAAGTACAAGGCACAAAATGATGGCGCTCATACCTATTTTTCATACCTGCTGGATACGGCACATCCATCCACCATCTGTCAGATTTATCTGATTTATAAAAAACTATCTGGTGGTCAGCAGCTTCCAAGTCTATGATATACTTGGTGTAGTTTTCCTTGGAACCTTTTGGGTAGTCATTTTTACGCTGCAAAAAACCATCTAAAAAGCACCAAAGCATCTGAGCTACTAAATGCGCCCCGTTTCCGAAAGTGTCTGTTTCAGGATTGTATTCGTAGAAGCCTACGGATGTAAGTTTATCACTAATGCCAGCGTATCTGGCCAACTGACAGGCTTCTTCTCCATACAAACCATTTGGGCCTGACTTGTGACCTCCTGGACAGTCTGCCCAACGGATGGAGGAAATGTCGAATGAGACTAAATCAGCATTGCGCAGCAGAGGCTCTGAATCTTGGATATTACCAGTAACTTCTCCCAAACGCATGGTCTCGAAATGGAGTTTCTCCATTAGCTCTAAAATAGATGGAGACTGAAGGTAACGTTGGTGACCGACATTGGAATAATTGAACAGGTAATTAGGCTGATGCAGAATGATTTTACTCATAAAATTCTCTGAATCTATTTCTTGATCATTATCTCCCACGTCTAGCTTGGCATCTACTGTAACTAGGTTAATAGTCTGCTCCAGATTCTCGTAAGCTGAATAGTTAGCGTAGGTAATGTCCTGACTCCCTCCTATAATCACTGGTAAAATACCAGCTTTAATGAGTTCTGCACATACTGTTTTTACTGCATAATAGGTATCATTAGTGGTTTCACCAGGATGAATATTCCCGAGGTCAATGATAGAAATGGCTTCATCGAACTTGTACAGCTTGTAAAAGTAGGAGCGGATTCTATCTACACCCTTTGCGCAGCCTTTATTACTCTTACTGTTTCTATCTTCTAGAACTCCTATGAAAGCTACTTGAGCTCCAGTAGTCTCAGGGAAATTTCCTTCTGTGTGAATGTCTGCTAACTTACCCAGTGACTCCTCAGATAACTGCCCTAAGGCTTCTCCTGAGATGGGTTTAAAAAACACTTCTAATCCTTCCATTTACTTCTTTCTAGCCTTGGCTCTTCTCTTTGGAGGGTTTTTAGCTGCTTCTTCAGCTAGCTTGTTTACTTTATCCCAGGTGAGGTCTTTGGCCTCTACATCCTTAGGAATCTTTACATTCTTCTTTCCGAACTTAATATAAGGCCCCCATCTTCCCTCTTGGATAGTTACTGTTTCATCCTCAGGGAAAGTCTTGATGAGCTTTTTAGCGTCTGCCTCTCGTTTCTCCTTTATAAGCTCTACTGCTCTATCTAATTCTATAGTGTAAGGGTCGTCTCCATTATCTGCTTTGATGGAAACGAACTTACCATCATGTCTCACATACGGACCGAATCTACCTATGGCAGCTACTACCACTTTATCTTCAAACTTGCCTAGCTGTCTAGGAAGTTTAAATAAATCCAGCGCCTCTTCTAACGTTATGGTTCCTATACTCTGGTCTTTTAGCAGTGATGCGAACTTCTTGTCTTCATCATCAGCGTCACCAATTTGAGCCATAGGGCCATACCTACCTATTCTTACCAGTATGGTTTTACCACTTTCTGGGTGAGTTCCTAGTATTCTTTCTCCGCTGGCTCTTTCGCTATTTTCTAGCGTATCTTCTACATCTCTATGGAATGGCGAATAGAACTCCTTAATCATCTTATTCCACTCTTTCATTCCACGAGCTATGTCGTCAAATTCTTTTTCTACTGAAGCGGTAAACCCAAAGTCCAATACATTTCCAAAATGCTCCACTAAGAAATCATTTACAACCATTCCTATATCAGTAGGCTGCAATTTTCCCTTTTCTCTTCCAGTGATTTCTGAAAGCTTTTCGGTTTTTATATCATCACCTGCTAATGTTAGCTTTCCATAATGTCTTTTGGTTCCTTCTCTTTCATCCTTATGAGCGTAGCCTCTTTTTTGAATAGTAGAAATGGTAGGCGCATAAGTAGAAGGTCTTCCTATTCCTAGTTCTTCTAGTTTCTTTACTAAACTAGCTTCTGTATATCTAGGCGGATGTTGAGTAAAACGCTCGGTAGCTGAAATCTCGTTGTAATCTAGTTTTTGACCTTCGTTAAGCGGTGGTAAACTGTCTTTAGTCAATTCATCTTCTCCATCTTCATCGTCTGTTCCTTCTAGATATACTTTTAAGAATCCTTCGAAAGTTATGATTTCACCTTTAGCAGAGAATCGCTCGCTTGTATTACTTAGACCTATTCCTACATTGGTTCTTTCCAGTTGTGCTTCTGACATTTGAGAAGCTAAGGTTCTTTTCCAGATAAGGTCATAAAGCTTAGCTTGAGAATTATCTCCAGAAATAGAGTGCACACTCATGTCTGTAGGACGAATAGCTTCGTGCGCTTCTTGAGCTCCTTTAGACTTGGTACTGTAATTTCTTCTTTTGGCATAATCAGCTCCGTAAGAAGATTTGATTTCCTGCTCAGCGGCATCTAGCGCAGTATCACTAAGATTTACAGAGTCAGTTCTCATATAAGTGATTTTACCTGACTCATATAACTTCTGCGCTATGCTCATGGTAACACCTACTGGATAACCCAGCTTTCTACCAGCTTCCTGCTGTAATGTAGAAGTGGTAAAAGGTGCAGCCGGACTTTTCTTAGCTGGCTTCTTATCTAATTTATCTATCGTAAAATCAGCAGACTGACATTTCTTTAAAAAGGTCTCAGCCTCTTCCTGTGTATCGAATCTTTTTCCGAGTTGAGCTTTGAATTTCTTTCCATCCGCTTTGAACTCTGCCACTACTCTGTAGCTTGAAGTAGATTTAAAGTTTAGAATTTCTCTTTCTCTCTCTACTAATATTCTTACGGTAACTGACTGAACTCTACCAGCAGATAGAGATGGCTTTACTTTTTTCCAAAGAACCGGTGAAAGCTCAAAACCTACCAATCTGTCAAGTACCCTTCTAGCCTGCTGAGCATTAACCAAATTGTAATCCACTTTACGCGGATTCTCTATAGCTCTTAGAATAGCTGGTTTAGTTATTTCACTAAAAACTATTCTCTTAATTTTATCATCAGTCAGCTTTAGTGCCTCCATCAAGTGCCAGCTAATGGCTTCTCCTTCACGGTCTTCATCCGTAGCTAGCCAAACCATTTCAGCTTCTTTAGCTAACTTTTTTAGCTCTGCCACCACTTGTTTCTTGTCTGCTGAAATTTCATAAGAAGGCTTAAATGAG
>CAZTVP010000065.1:8450-9020 GCA_964616995.1 uncultured Comamonadaceae bacterium | reverse complement strand
TAGGTTTACATGAATTTTTAAAGCTGTAGACACCTATTCGCCAAAGCATCTAGCGTCAAAAAATTTCGCACTTTTTGTTGATGTCCACCACACAAGAGTATTTTAAGTATCATACTTAAACAGGGCCTATGATGTGAACTCTCTCTTTCATGACCTTAATCAGAATTCAAATAAGCAGGATTTTTCATAAAGAAAATTAAATGGAGGTGGATTGTAGGGTTTTGTTATTGCACCGCAGGAGAAAAAAACATACTTTTCAAGAACAATTAAAAACACCATGAGTAACGCAGAAGACCAGCTGGATGACGAAACATTCGTGCCGCTGAAGGATAAAAAGAAACTCCAAAATAGAAAAGTAGGCATTCTGGTGCTGACACTTATCATATTAGGTACTGGCTTCTTCTTTTCTGTCATCTTTATTATGCGTTCAGGCGGACTACCTAGACTGCTCTTTGTGCTACTGACACTAGCACTTGGGTACCTCATCTACGAAGCGGTCATGAAATTCAAATCATCAATTAAATAAATTACTACAGATATCTAATGAGCAATAACTTTGACAAGGTAGAA
>CAZTVP010000065.1:0-8440 GCA_964616995.1 uncultured Comamonadaceae bacterium | reverse complement strand
TTACCTTCCATTAACGGTAAAAAGACAGCAATTTTAATAGTAGTGGCCATTTTAGCCATAATAGTAGTCACTTCATGGTCTAAAACTCCAGGAGGACACGAGGGATTCCAGTTCATCCAGTTCGGGCCCGGTAAAGGAATAGACCAAGAAACAGTGTATGGCGAGGGTAGACACTTTATCCTTCCATGGAATGACTTTATTACCATGAGTGTGCAGGAGAAATCTATGCAGTTCGAGCAGGAGGTGCTGGATAAAAACGGTCTTACTGTAACTATAGAATGTGCAGTAAACTATCAGCTTCAGAAAGGCGCAGGCGGATGGATGTATTCTGAAAAAGGACGTGATGATGTTTGGGATCAGAAAATCGTTAGCCCTACGGCTAAAGGAGCTATCAAAGACGTGGCTGGTAAGTATGACGCGGAAGAACTGTACTCCACCAAGAGAGACGCCATGGAAACAGAGATTTTTACCCTCATAGAAAATAGACTTAATGAGTATAGAGTGGATGTTACTTTCATAGAAATAGCAGATGTGGACTTACCTCAAATTATTAAAACTGCCATAGAAGGAAAACAAGAACAGGAACAAAAAAACCAATTAGCAGAAAAGAAAGAGGAAGAACAAAAGTTTTTAGCCAACGCTAAAATTCAAACTGCGCGTGGTGATTCTGCATCTGCGGTAATAGAAGCGGCCGGACGTGCTAAAGCTTATGAATTAGAATCTAGAGAGTTAAATAATGCCATCCTAAGAAAACTGGAGTTAGACGCATGGAAAGAAGGTGGTTCTCAAGTACCAGAGTATTTGGTGACAGATGGGAAGAGTTTGCCTTTTATTATTCAGAAGAAGTAGTATCGAAGCCTCGGCTTCGATACATTTCAATCGGAGATTGAAACACTCAGCCACCTAACATTGTGCTCTGCGTGAAAATCTTATGAAACGCTGCTGAACGATGCCTGAGTGCCGACTGAAAGGAGGTGTATCGAAGGCGGAGGGCATCGAAGGCGAAGTGGGTCAACTTTTCGGAAATATCTTCCTGGCTAACTCTGGTAAGTCCAATAGCTTTCCTTCTATCAACGCCTCCTTCTTTTTCCTTGACCAGCCTTGGATTTGTTTTTCTCTGTAGAATGCTTCGTCTATTCTGGGGTATTCTTCTACGTAGATGAGTTCTACTGGAAGTCTTTTGGCTGTGTGGTTGGAACCTTCTCCAGCTTGATGTTGTTGTAGTCTTAATTCAAGATTCTTAGTACTGCCTGTGTAGTAGGAACCATCTGCACATAGTAGAATGTAAATGTAGCCTTTTGCCATTTGGTAAATTTAGTGATTGTGCTTTTAGAAGCCGGGGCTTCGATACATTTTGGCTATCGCCAAAACACACATTCGACAAATGCTCAGTGCAGCGCTCAGCCACCTTTAATTGTGCTAGACAAGAATATCAGTTTTTTTTAATACGAGATGTAACGATGCCTGCACTTCGACAGGCTGCTGGCGCGAGCCGCTCAGCGACCAAATGTTTTCCGAAGGAAAATGTATCGAAGGCGGAGTGGGTTTATTCCCCTATCCCCTCATAACTCACTCTGGCGCGGGTGGTTTTTTTAGGGTTGGGGTCTAGGTAGAGTTCTTGGTTTTTTAGGAGCTTAATTTTTTGGGTGACTCCTGCTATTACTAGGTATTCTTGGATGATTTCTCCTTTCTTTTGGATTCTGACTGAGAGCTCATATTTGCCCAAATTTTCTACTATGGCATAACAGTCTTGGCCAGTGTAGGGATTAATGGTAGCATCTTGGCCTGGGCCCTTCCCTGTCATGAGCATGCTCTGAGAAGGATCTACAGTAAATTCTGTTTGCGCAGCTGCTGACATGGTCATAAGCAGAACGCAGCTGATAAGAAGTCCTATGTTTTTCATAGGGTTAAAGTAATGGTTGTGTGGATTGGAAAGGGTTAGTTGGGTGTTTGGTTTTGTTAAAGGCAAATATTTGTGATAAAAGAGATTTTATTACTCTACCACTTTATTTCTAAGTGCCCAAAGTACTATTCCTACTCTCGTATTGACATTTAGCTTTTCACATAAATTCTTCCTCCACCCCTCTGTGGTTCTAGGAGAAGCAAACATCTTATCTGCAATTTCTTTATTGGTGAGCTCAGTACAGAGATATTTTATGAACTCAATCTCTTTATCTGAGAGCTGAATTCCTAAGTTCACATCCTTATCCATTTCATCTGTATTCAGAGTTTGAATAAGCTTGCCTGAGACAAGATCGGAGAAATGATAACCTTTTTCTATTACATCATGAACGGCCTGAGCTAATTCTAGCTTAGTAGCACTTTTGAGCACATAAGCCTTGGCTCCTGCTCTTAGCATACGAATAACATTTATATCATCATCTAGAGCTGTCATAGCTATAACTCTAACCTTAGGATGCTTCTTTTTCAGTTCCTGAGCTGCAGAGATCCCTCCCATTCCTGGCATATTTATATCTAGTAGCACTAAGTCTGGAGCATGAGATTTTGAGTAACTCAATAAATCTTCTCCAGAATCAAATTGATGAATATTCTCATATCCTGAATCAGCTAAGAGACGAGCTATCCCCTCTCTTACTAATTGATGATCATCTGTAATAGCTATATTAAGTTCGTTTTTATTCATGCCCCTTAGGTATTGTTATTTTTATGGTAGTGCCGATGCCAACTGCTGAATCTATATGAAGACTGCCTTTAATTAAGTTTATTCTTTCTTCTATACTATGTAATCCAACTCCCTTGACCCCATTCTGAACATCGAATCCTACTCCATCATCTGATACTTGTAGAATGGTTTCATTTAATCCTGATTGAAAAAGGACTTCTATGGTATTAGCACTGCTGTGTTTTATGCAATTATTTAATATTTCCTGAAAACATCTGAAAAGGATTAATTCCACATCTGATGAGAGGTTTACTAGATCATCTGATGCTGAATAAGTACATTTAATTTGAGAAGCTTTTTCTATGAGCCCACATTCCCTCTCCATAGCCAAGTCTAAGCCCATATCTGATATATATGAAGAGTTTAAGGACTTACTAATGTCTCTTAAATCAGCTAAAGCCTCCGTCAAAAGCGCAGATTGTTCAGCTTTAGAGCTTTCAGGATTATTGAGTAATTGAATACAGAGAGTTAGCCGCTGACCTACATTATCATGTATTTCCTGAGAAATCTCTTTCATGGTCTGTTCTGAGACTTCTAATTTGGATTCTAAGAGTGCTGAATTGTACTTGTTTTCTAATACTTCTTTTTCATATTGGTAGCTACGCTGTTTATTTCTATTTAATATCCAGAAATACAAAATAGAAAGGCACAATAAGAGTAAAATAATTATCACCGAATAGGTGAATACTATTAGCTCATTACCTTCCATTCGATTGAAATTTTAAATGAAAATGAACAGCTGTAAAGACTACAACATAAAAGGCCAAAGTGATGTAATTAAAAATTTCCCTTATAAAGGTATTTTCCATTAGAAAATCTCGATGTGTATTTATCAAAATTAAGTATGGAAACCCTAAGCTATAGTAAAAAATAAAACAAAGGACTATAACAACTCTAAGCTTAGCACTTAAATCAATAGCTATGCTACCTTTCATATAGTCTGCTAGAACAGCTATTGAACAAATGACTACTAATGGATGAAATAAAACCACATCATAAAGTGAAATAGGACCATTAGATTCTATCAAGAATCCAGTCAGCGCCCCATAAATCACTATGAATGCCTTAAGAATCGTGAACAACTTCTTTGCTTTAAGGTTTGAAATTGAATTTTTTAAAAACCCTAAGGCACCTAAAGTGGAAACAATAGCATAAATCTTAAAAATACTAATGTTATTGTCATGATATCTAATAGTTAAGAGCTGAACGAGTAAACCTGAGCATAAAAAAACCGTCAGCCATGGTAAAAACTGACGGATTCTTATTTGATGAATCAGTATTGATAATGATCCTAAACAAAGGATTATGATATAAATATCAGAAAACACGAATATTTGCTATTATTTAGTCAAATTGTTCGAGCTATTATCGCACTGAGTTGGACAAGGGTCAACATAATTATAAAGCTTTATTCCAGAATTTGGATCCGCAAGAACGTGGCTCTTAACAGTTCTGTCATTGTTGAGCTCCAATTCCTTTATTGGTTGAAGTATTAAGGAATGAAACACATGATCATTTCCTGAGATTTTCACCGTATCTTCACATGGATAAAGGGCTAGTCCTTTATATCTAGAAATAACGTTTCTTCTTAAACAGCCATCTATCATATCGCGATCAAGTATCCAATAATCGATCTCCTCTCCAGGTGCATCTCCAATTAATCTAAAGTTTGAATCCTGATATGCTTTAATCTTTTTCTTGGCTGTATTGCTCGGAAGAGGACGACCTAAAATGTCAAGTTTTTCGGAAATGGAGTAGTCTATTACTTGATAGTTTTCGAGGGAGTTGACAAATTCCACTACTTCTTTCAATTTATCAGCGGTTAATTTTGATAAATCTAACTCCTGTTTGTCTAGATCATCCTGACATGAAGAAAACAGGATTATTCCTATTAAAGCAATTAATAATTGTGTTGTTTTCATAAGTATTGTTTTTTGGTTTGTTTATGGTGCTAATGTAGAGAAGATATTTCCTCCATTGGGAAACCTTTAAGGGACTTTCAATACAGCATAGAAAATAAATGATTGGTTACCATTCGGTTACTTTTTCAATCCATTTAAATATTGCGTATATTCAGAAATCACATCCGTAAATACACTATTGGGCTTACGTAAAATATTTTCTACTTTCCAGTATTTACCGCACTAGTTCCATGGCTTCTATTGAGCAGTTTTGTACTCAACAAACAAATCAAAAATCTTAAAAAATGAATGACTATAATGCTCACTGGACCCAGATCCTAAGCAAGGAAGGAACGCAAAATGTCGATTTCATAACATCGTTAGATGAGAATGGGATCAATCACTTTTTAACTAAACACCATGAAATAGATTCTAAGGTGTATAAAAAAGTATTTGAGAAAACTTTTAATACACAATCTGACACGAGGAAATTTGTAGTGGAACTTGAAGTCAAAGCCCCAATAGAAATTCAGTTCCCTCCATTCTCACCTGGTCCTTTATCTAATGTCTTTTCTGATACCAAAAATTGGGTTAAACTCGACAACAAACATAGAGGTCCCGAACTCAGAACAGACTCTTCTAATCTACACATATATTGTAAACAGGTAAATGTAAAACTGACATGGCCAAAATTCAGCGGTGGAGGAACATGGAGTATGTCTTTAGACCCATTTGACGTTTATGCACAATCCAAAATACAGCTGAATCAAGACGATGACGGTTACTACTGCACCATTATACCTCAGAAACTTCAATTCGATATTCCAAGGGCTCAAGCCATAGCTACACAATTATCAAAGGCCATGGAAAATGCACCAGCGGAAATCAGAGCTGAATATGATGAATGTCAGGAAAAAATTACAGATCTATTTATAATAGCAGCCAACATAGCTGCTACTGAACAGACTCCTAAGTTAGTACGAAACATACAAGTACCTGTGCCTGTTATAGCCGATAAACCCGTTATGCCTGCATTACTGGATTTATCCAATAATATTCTTTCTATTGGCTTCGGGTTAGATAAAGTGAAGCTTGAGCAAAAAGAAGGAGAGCATATGAGCAAAAACTTGATTGATTTAGAGTCAGCCTTGAATAAGGACGTTAAAACCAGTGGAGGATTACTAAAGTTAATCTCTAAAAATTACAAAGACCAAGAACACTTCGAAGACATAGAATTTCTTTCTGAAGAAGAAGTTCAGAAAAAGCTTGTGAATAGTGAATTATATATAGCAGAACAGGAAAATATTCTTGCAGATTTTAACGCATTAAATGATGATGACAGTTATCTACAAAAAATTGCGGCTGTGGCAGATGCATACGCCATTGGAATCAATGAATACTTCTTTGATACAGTAGTTAACTCTGTTATTCCAGGGCCAAAACACAAATGCTCAGGATGGCTTAATTTAAAATTAGCCAAAGGAAGAGTATGTCATTGGTCAAAGTTTAAGAATCCTGACGTTCAAATCAAACCTACTGGGAAATTAGTGGGTGGTGTTAATATTGACATTGGAGGAGCTATAGAAGCCTGTGTTAAAAAATTCTATGACTGCAGTTGGGAATGGAAATGCAGCAAGCTGAGCCTAGCTGTAAAGGGCAGACCAGAAATAAAAGTCGAATTAAAACGATCTAAAGGTGTAAGAATGTTAGCTCAATTAGACGGAAAGCTCAGACTAGATACCAATCTACCATGGCCATTCAATAAAATTGTAAGAGGCTTTTCTGGAGTTATATGGACTTTTGTGAAAGGATTTATAAACATAATTTTAGCTGCGCTATCCTTTGTGGTCATAAAGCCAGAATTCAAATTGCCTCAAATGGAAACTAGAATTAAACTCAGAAATTTCACACCTTTCTATTTTGAGAGACCAGAATCTGACGGAGTAACCGGATCTAAAACTAGATTCATAGGGTACAAAGGTGGTATAACAGCTGGAAGATAACCCTCCGTTAAATACAGAAATATAAAAGCCATCTTCGGATGGCTTTTTTGTCTTAAAATATGTAATTCAATTAGATCCTAGAAGAAGAATATACATTTAGAATTGTTTGTTGGATTTCATGATCTTATCCCGTCATCCCTGAAATGAAAGTCTCTACATAGTTTTTCATCTTAAAGATAATTCTTTCGGCTATGGTTTTAGCTTGTAAAATACTCGGTCTATTAGCTAGGCATTTGAATACATCATCTTTAATAGGATCTTGACCACTAAAAATGTATGCTTCTATTAATGCCTTAAACTGTTCTTTGTCTAAACTTTCCTCATCACAAATGGATTTCAGAGCCAATACCTTTTGGTCTTGCCAGTATTGTTCAAACTCTTCTTCAATCTTATCAGCGTCATCTATGTTTGGGAGGTTTTCTTCACTGAACCTTTCTATGAGCTCACGCTTGCTTCTCATTTCAACTTCTCCACCGAGAAGTTCCAGAATGGCTTTTTTCTGAGCTTGAGCTTCAGAAGTTTTCATTCCTTTCATCTTAGCTAGAAGCTTAAGAATGTAGGCCACATTGATTCTGTCTCTATGAATTAAGTCCAGCTCAAAATCCACATCATCCAGTATAGATACTTTCTCTTTCTGATTGTCTCTCTGAACTTTTTCATAGAGGTCTAAATACTTGCCTTTGTAATGAATGAATTCTTCTTCAGTAATATCTAGATCATCCCAGGTGAAATCCACGTAAGATTGCAACGCATTTAAATGTCTCATGAGTTTCCTGAATGCTTTAACAAAAGCCAACTCATCATCCTCACTATAAAAATCATCTACAGCTTCAGGAGTAGATGCTACTTCTTTAAGTAACTCCACAGCATCATTCGTCTTAGCCAAAACCACATGGTAAGGAGGTAGGGTTACTTCTTCTATGGCCTCTTTATTAGAGAACAATGTTATGGCATCATCTGTAGATTTTTTAAGATTTCTAAAACATAGAATGTTACCCTGAGATTTTTGTTCCCCTAGAACTCTATTTGTTCTCGAATACGCCTGAACTAAGCCATGGTATTTTAGGTTTTTATCTACGTATAATGTGTTTAATCGCTTGGCGTCAAACCCGGTGAGTAGCATATTTACTACTATGATGATGTCAAGTCTATCCTTCTGATGATCAAAATCAATCTTCTCTCTTTCCTTATAACGTTTACTTAGATCCTTGAAATAATTGTCAAACTGCTGCTGATCTTTAGTACTGAAACTGGTGCCAAACATTTGATTATAGTCAGAAATATAGCTTTCTAGTTTATCTCTGCTATGACTCCATTTTTCAGCTTGGTTAGAAATATATTTCGATTTATCCTCTGCAGCTAAACTGAAATTTGAAACATCATCTGAAGGCAAATAATCTTGAGCATATTCACTTTCTTCATTAGCACCATAACTAAAAATTGTAGCTATTCTTAAATTATGCTCTCCTGCTTCTTTTTTCTTCTTAAACAGATCATAATAAGTGAAAACATTATCTATACTGCTTACCGCTAAAATAGAAGAGTAAGCTCTACTGAAGGTCTTACGATCATGCTGCTCAATAATGTAATCTACAATTTTAGTTATTCTCTTTTCAGAGTCTAACACCTCTTTTTTGTCAATGTCTTCTACTTCTATATCAACAAAAGTTCTGCTCTTGTGTTTGTACTTGCCAATATATTCAATTCCAAAACGAAGCACATTTTCATCTCTTATGGCATCTGTAATAACATACTTGTGCAGGCACTCTCCAAAAAGGTCTTTAGTGGTTCTCTTTCCTTTGTCATTTTTAGAAGCATTCTTAGCAAAAATAGGAGTACCTGTGAACCCGAAT
>CAZTVP010000064.1:0-9042 GCA_964616995.1 uncultured Comamonadaceae bacterium | reverse complement strand
AGTACTGCGTAAGTTACGGTCAGTTAAAAGGCTGTTACTGGACTATTCCTGCTACATCTACCCAAGGAACCACTAAAGAAGGAGACAAAGATTACATAGCTAGAGTAGCGGTTTCAGCAGATTTAGATTTAGAGAAACATAAAGGGGTTTTTGACCAGTTTGTGGCTGGGCTGTAGAATCGATTAAAGATTATCTATTTCCTTCAAAACAGCTTTTTCAACTTCTTTCGAGTCCCAAACTTCAGATATGTCAGCTCTGTTCATGACTTTTTTCATTATGGCGTCTTGTAGGTCACCATTGCGCAGCGCCACATCATACGGTGTGTGACTAAAGGTAACTTGACTATAGAGTGGAAGCCACTTGTCAGGATGACGTTCGGTAATTCTTCTCTCTATCTTTTTCTGAAGGAGCCACTCTTCATTAGCCGTGAGGTCGCGCATTTCTATATAATTTCTTAGTGCTAGTTCTGAAATGGCATTGGCCTCTGGAACTCTTTTCTGTGAAAACTGTTCAAACACTGAATCCCATTCCCAGTCGTCTTGCTCAAAGAAATTATTGAACACCGTACAGTCCTCAAAACCGCTATTCATGCCTTGTCCGTAAAAAGGAACTATGGCATGTGAGGCATCTCCCATGAGGCAAACCTTATCCTCATAATGCCAAGGTGAGCAGCGTACGGTTACTAAGCTAGAAGTAGGATTATGATTATAGTCTGCCAGTAAATCTGGGATCAGTTCAAGCGTATCAGGGAACGATTTTTGGAAAAAGTCCATCACTTTCTCATCTGTGTCTAATGCATTAAAACTCACTTCTCCATCATAAGGGAAGAAAAGTGTAAGGGTAAAACTGCCATCTAAGTTAGGAAGTGCTATGAGCATGAACTGACCTCTAGGCCATATATGCAGAGCATTCTTATCTATTTTATGAGTTCCGTCAGCATTAGGAGGAATATGGAGTTCTTTATAACCATGCTCTAAGTAGGTTTGAGAATAATTAAACCTATCTGTTTTCATTAGCCTGAGTCGGATGGCACTAAATGCACCATCAGTTCCTATGATTCTGTCATGGGCTACGTTATATCTGTCCTTAGATGTTAAATCTTCTAGCTGCAGTTCGTTTGTTTTCAAGTCTATGTCTCTAACGCGCTGATTAAACTTTAGCGTAACATTAGGATATTTATCTGCTTCTATAAGTAACTGCTTATTGAGTTCTCCACGGCTCACAGAATAGATGGCTTGGTCATTAAAACCATAAGGCTGGAAGTTCATATTTCCTTCTAGGTCATGAACCATTCTGCCATACATAGGGATGGCTATTTTTTCTATTTCGGCAGAAATTCCTGCGCCTTTTAGTGCTTTCCATCCTCTGTCGCTAAGGGCAAGGTTAATAGACCGGCCAGCGGCTAGTTCTACATTTCTAATGTCAGGTCTTCTCTCGTAAACGGTTACATTGAATCCTTTACGAGCCATGTAAATGGCTTGAAGACTTCCTACTAATCCTGCTCCTATAATGGCTACGTTATCCATGTTTCTAGTTTAAAGCGAATTCTAAATCTTGAATAATATCTTCTGTGTCTTCCACACCTACACTCAGTCGAATAAGAGAATCAGTAATACCTGATTTTTCTCTTATTGCTTTAGGTATGCTTGCATGAGTCATGCTTGCTGGATGACCTATAAGTGATTCTACCCCACCTAATGACTCTGCCAGCGCGAATACTTTGGTGCGAGCTAGAATGTTATGTGCTGCTTCTTCACTATCGTTTATCAAATTAAAACTAACCATTCCTCCGAAGGTTTTCATTTGTTTTTGCGCAGCTTCATATCCTTGATTTTCTGGTAAACCTGGGTAAAATACTTGATTTACTCTCGGGTGAGTTTTGAGTAGTTTCACTACTGCTTCAGCGTTAAGAGCGTGTTGTTTCATTCTTAAATGAAGCGTCTTTAATCCTCTTAGCACTAAGAAACAATCCTGGGGCCCTATAATTGCACCACATGAGTTTTGAATTCTGTACAGGTCTTTTGCCAATTCATCATCATTGCACACAAGCGCTCCCATAACCGTATCCGAATGGCCTCCGAGGTACTTGGTCACAGAGTGCATCACTATGTCGGCTCCTAAATCTAGGGGTGTTTGGTTGTATGGCGTTGCAAAGGTGTTATCCACTCCGAGCAAAACACCTTTTGATTTGGTAAGCGCTGCTATAGAGGCTATATCTGCTACCTTAAGTGTAGGATTGGTAGGTGTCTCTATCCAAATCAGTTTGGTTTTCTCAGTAATATGTGGTTCTAGGGATGTGCCATCCTCATAGTCTATGAACTTGAAATCAATTCCATAGTGAGCAAACACTGTAGTGAATAAACGGTAAGTTCCACCGTACAAATCCTTAGTTGAAATAACTTCATCTCCAGGTTTGAGGTGTTTCAGAACGGTATCAACAGCCGCCATTCCTGACCCAAAGCATAATCCGAACATGCCATTTTCTAGTTCAGCAAGTGCATTTTCAAGTGCTTTTCGGGTAGGATTATGTGCCCTACCATATTGATAACCTTTGTGCTCGCCTACTGCTGTTTGAACAAAAGTAGAAGTTTGAAAAATGGGCGTCATAATGGCTCCAGTGCTGGGGTCTGGCTGAACACCCGCGTGGATGCATTTGGTACCGAACTTCATCTCTTTATTGTTCATATGTAGAAGTATTCACTTACTGGAGAGGTGTAAATATAATTGAACTCCTGAATGAATTTTCCTATCTGTATAACACATAGAAAAAATTCAAGAATTCAAAACTTAGAGGGATAAAAAAAAGCCCCATAAAAATGGAGCTTTTAGAGAGATAATCTTAATATGAATAAAAACTAAACTACCTGAGTAAAGTACGTTTCTAACCTGGGACACTTCCTGAATAAAACGGGGGTGTCCCAGGCTAGATTAATGATTTATCTGATTTATCCGCTGCACATTTCACAGTCTGGCCCATTTTCTATGGAGCAGGCCATGGCAGCTTCTTCTTGTTGTCTTTGTTCCTCAGTTCTAGCTACAGGAGCTTCCTTGTATTTTTTATCTACCGTGAACTTGATAGCATCCGTGGCTGCTTTAGTTCTTAGATAATACATTCCTGTTTTCAGACCAGCTTTCCAGCCGTAGAAGTGCATAGAACTCATCTTCTTAAAGTTAGCATTCTCCATGAAGATGTTTAGTGACTGAGATTGGTCTATGTAAGCCCCTCTGTCAGCAGCCATGTCTATGATTACTTTCTGAGAAATTTCCCAAGCTGTTTTGTATAGTGCTTTTAGGTTATCAGGAACTTCATTTATTCCTTGAACAGAACCATTGGCAGCTATCAGCTTGTTCTTCATATCATCATTCCATAAACCAAGAGCATTTAGGTCTCTTAAAAGATGTTTGTTAACTATGATATATTCTCCACTGAGTACTCTTCTGGTGTAGATATTAGAAGTGTAAGGCTCGAAGCACTCATTATTTCCTAATATCTGAGCTGTAGAAGCTGTAGGCATAGGAGCTACTAGTAGAGAGTTTCTCATACCATGCTCTACAATTTCAGCTTTTAACGTATCCCAGTCCCATCTATCAGTAGGAGTAACTCCCCAAAGGTCTGGCTGAAGTTTTCCTTCGGATGCTGGTGAACCTTTAAAAGATTCATAAGCCCCTTCTTCTATGGCCATATCTTTAGAAGCTGTACATGCTGCGTAATAGATAGTCTCAAAGATTTCTCTATTAAGGTCTCTAGCCTCAGGAGAATCAAACGGGAATCTCATTTTTATGAATGCATCTGCTAACCCTTGGATTCCAATTCCTACAGGTCTGTGACGCATATTTGAGTTTCTAGCTTCTTCTACTGGATAGTAGTTTCTGTCTATTACTTTATTTAAGTTTTTAGTTACTCTATAAGTTACTTTATATAACTCATCATGGTCGAACGCACCGTCTTTGATAAACTTAGGAACTGCTATACTAGCTAGGTTACAAACTGCCACTTCGTCTGGAGCAGTGTACTCCATGATTTCTGTACACAAGTTAGAACTCTTGATAGTTCCTAAATTCTTCTGGTTAGATTTCTCATTAGCTGCGTCTTTATAAAGCATGTAAGGAGTTCCAGTCTCTATCTGAGATTCTAGGATTTTAAACCATAACTCTTGAGCTTTAATGGTTTCTCTTCCTTTCCCTTCCTTCTCATACTTGGTGTAAAGCTTCTCGAAATCTTTTCCGTAAGCATCTGAAAGTCCTGGACACTCATTTGGACACATTAACGTCCAGTCTCCACCTTCCTCTACACGCTGCATGAATAAGTCACATACCCATAATGCATAGAATAAATCTCTGGCTCTCTGCTCTTCCTTACCATGGTTTTTCTTAAGGTCTAAGAAATCCATAATGTCAGCATGCCATGGTTCCATGTATATAGCGAAAGAACCTTTTCTCTTTCCTCCACCTTGGTCAACGTAACGTGCGGTGTCATTGAATACTTTAAGCATAGGCACTATTCCATTAGAAGTACCATTAGTTCCTTTTATATATGAACCTTTAGCTCTAATGTCATGGATAGATAATCCTATTCCTCCAGCACTCTGAGAAATCTTAGCACACTGCTGAAGTGTATCATAAATTCCTGAGATACTGTCTTCTTTCATTGTAAGTAAGAAGCATGAAGACATCTGAGGCTTTGGAGTTCCAGCATTGAATAAAGTAGGTGTAGCATGAGTGAACCATCCTTGGCTCATCATGTTATACGTTTCTATGGCAGATTCTATATCTTCTCCATGGATTCCTACAGAAACTCTCATAAGCATATGCTGTGGACGCTCTGTTACTTGACCATGAGTTCTTAATAGATATGACCTTTCTAATGTTTTAAAACCAAAGTAATCATAGTTAAAGTCTCTATCGTAAATGATAGTAGAATCTAGTCTCTCTTGATTATCCAATATTACCTTATACACATCATCAGAGATGAGTGAAGCGTCAGCACCAGTCTTAGGGTCTTTGTACTCATGAAGGTCTTTCATGGTTTGACTAAAAGACTTTTTAGTGTTTTTATGCAAGTTACTTACTGCTATCCTAGAAGCAAGCTGTGCATAATCTGGGTGTGTGGTGGTGTTAGTAGCCGCTATTTCTGCCGCTAGGTTATCGAGTTCTGTAGTGGTTACGCTATCGTAAACACCCTCAATCACCTTCATGGCTACTTTTAGGGGGTCAACTGCTACATTTAGTCCGTAGCATAATTTTTTAATTCGAGCGGTAATTTTATCAAATTGAACCGTCTCTTTTCGTCCATCTCGTTTTAATACATACATGGTGTTTCTCCTGAATGGTTATAAGGTTAGTAAATGGTTAATTTAAAGAGAATAATTCCCTTACATGAAATAATTGCTTACCTCACGGTTACTTTGGTTATATAAAATATGTTTAGGTACTTATTTAAATCTTCGGAAGTAAATAAGGATTAGAAATCCTCATCTAAACTGAAGGTTTGTGACTCTTTTCCAGTCATTACGCCTGCTTTAGCGTATTCTCCCACTCTCTTTTCAAAGAAGTTTGTTTTTCCTTGAAGAGAAATCATTTCCATGAAGTCAAATGGGTTAGTAGCGTTGTACTCTTTCTCGCATCCAAGTTCTACTAGAAGTCTATCGGCTACGAATTCTATGTACTGAGTCATAAGGTCAGCGTTCATTCCTATTAATCTGACAGGAAGTGCATCAGTTACGAACTCTTTTTCTATCTCCACGGCATCTACTATAATTTCTCTAACCTGAGAAGGAGCTAGTTTATTTTGGATGTGATTATTGTATAATAGGCAAGCAAAATCACAGTGCATTCCTTCATCTCTTGAGATTAACTCGTTAGAAAAGCTAAGCCCTGGCATGAGTCCTCTTTTCTTTAACCAGAAAATAGAACAGAATGAGCCAGAAAAGAAGATACCTTCTACAGCGGCAAAAGCTACTATCCTCTCAACGAAGCTACCGTTATCTATCCATCTTAACGCCCACTTGGCTTTCTTTTTTACACAATCTAATGTTTCTATCGCGTTAAAAAGCTTGTCTTTCTCGGCTGAGTCTTTGATGTAGGTATCTATCAGTAGAGAGTAAGTTTCTGAATGGATGTTTTCCATCATAATCTGGAAACCATAAAAGAACTTAGCCTCAGTATATTGAACCTCAGCTACGAAGTTTTCTGCTAAGTTTTCATTAACAATCCCGTCACTAGCAGCGAAGAACGCTAGTACATGTTTAATGAAATGTCTTTCATCATCATTAAGCTTTTTCTCCCAATCTACTTTGTCTGCTTCTAAGTCTATTTCTTCAGCCGTCCAGAAGCTAGCTTCAGACTTTTTATAGAATGACCATATATCATCGTGTTCTATTGGGAACAGGACGAATCTATTTGGGTTGTCTTCTAAAATTGGTTCTGGTAACTTATTTACTTCTGCCATAGCGTTAATTTTTAGAGTCGAAGGGCTAGAGCCAGTCGGCTTTTGGTTTTCTTTAAATCTGTTTTTGGTCTGTTTTCTCTGCTAATCAAAGAGGTGTCGGTAACTAGGGCGTCTATGAAAAATAGACTAACGGTTTTTCGACTTAAGACGCTACAAAGAACCAATATTTAATCCCTCGAATCAATCCAAAACAATTCACAATTACACATAGTTTTTCACACTGTGGAAACTAGTGTTTCGTGGTGGGTAAATCCCGTGAAACAGTTAGTAAATAATAGGATGTAATGGATTTAAACATAAGTTTTAAAAAATGTGAAGAAGTTTGGGTGTTGGTGTTTGAGTGGCTTAAAAGGCTGTATTTCAATAGTTAATTAGATGCAATTGTTCATTTGTGTAAAAAGTACACTTGTTTACTTGAATTAAAACGCCTATGCAACTTAATTCTGTAAATATGTCATGTTATGAGCTAATGGAACAGTTTCTGACATGACCCGCTAAAACGAGATGGCCTTGTGGGAATTGAAGTATTTTTGCAACGCTTAAAAAACAACGGGGCCAACGCCCTAAATCATACAAAAAATACCCATGATAGGAAGTATAAATAAGCTCATTCAAAAATTTGTAGGAAACAAGGCTGAGAAGGATATAAAAGGTGTAATGCCTTTAGTGGATAAAACGAATGAGTATTTCAACTCATATAACTCGCTCACTAATGATGAGTTAAGAGCTAAGGCTACAGAGCTGAAGAAAAGAATAGCTGATTATATAGCAGAAGAAGAGAACGAAATTATAGCGCTTAAGAAGAAGGCAGATGAGGATGGTGTTTCTATCATGGACAAGGAAGAATACTTTGTTCAGATAGATAAACTGACTGAAAAATCAGATGAGAAATTAGAGGAGGTATTAATGGACATTCTTCCAGAGGCCTTTGCTACTATTAAAGAGACTGCTAGAAGATTTACGGAGAAGGATGTGGTTCAGGTAACTGCTTCTGATATGGATAAAGATTTAGCTGCGCAAAGGGATGCTATAGAAATAGATGGAGACCAAGCGCACTGGCATACTTCATGGAATGCCGCAGGAGCTGAAATCAAGTGGGAAATGGTGCACTATGATGTGCAGCTGATAGGTGGTATAGCCATGCACCAGGGTAAAATAGCAGAGATGCAGACGGGTGAAGGAAAAACATTGGTGGCCACACTGCCTGTTTTCTTAAATGCCTTGGCTGGTAAAGGTGTTCACTTGGTTACTGTAAACGATTACCTAGCCCGAAGAGATAGCGAATGGATGGGGCCGATTTTTGAGTTTCATGGCTTAACTGTGGACTGCATAGATAAGCATAGACCTAACTCTGAAGAAAGAAGAAACGCTTATAAAGCTGATATTACTTACGGTACTAACAATGAATTTGGATTCGATTACCTAAGAGATAATATGGCCTCAGAAGTAGCTAGTCTGGTTCAGAGAAAACACCACTTCGCTATAGTAGATGAGGTAGATTCTGTACTTATAGATGAAGCTAGAACTCCACTTATTATATCAGGGCCTACTCCTAAAGGAGATGAACATGAGTTCGATGAGCTGAAGCCAAAAATCCAAGCACTTGTAAGTAAACAAAAGCAGATGGCGCTTCAGTATTTATCTGATGCCAAGTCTAAGCTAAAAGGATTAGCAGAGGGTCAAGTTTCTAAAGAAGATGCTAGAGAAGGTGGAGAGGCTTTATTAAGAGCTTACAGAGGATTACCTAAGAATAAAGCACTCATCAAGTATTTAAGTGAAGAAGGAATAAAAGCCCACTTGCTTAAAATAGAAGGTATCTACATGCAGGATAACAGTCGTGAGATGCATAAGATAGATGAGGAGCTTTTGTTCACCATAGACGAAAAGACAAATGGAATAGAACTCCAACCTAAAGGGTTAGACATTATAGGTAAAGGATTAGAAGATGAAAACTTCTTTATCATGCCTGATGTAGGTTCTGAAATGGCCGATATAGAAAACGGTGCCGGAACTCCTGAGGAGAAGTTAGCCAAGAAGCAGGAGCTAATGAACGATTTCTCTGTGAAGTCTAAAAGAGTTCACACGATCAACCAACTTCTGAAAGCATATACACTCTTTGAAAAAGATGTGGAGTATGTGGTGATGGATAATAAGGTGAAGATAGTAGATGAGCAGACAGGGCGTATCATGGAAGGAAGAAGATATTCTGATGGTCTGCACCAAGCCATAGAATCTAAGGAGAATGTAAAAGTAGAGGCAGTAACTCAGACTTATGCTACCATTACACTTCAGAACTACTTTAGAATGTACCATAAGCTGGCTGGTATGACAGGTACTGCAGAAACGGAAGCAGGTGAGTTCTGGGACATCTATAAGTTAGATGTGGTAATCATACCTACGAACAGACCAATAGCGAGAGACGATAGAGACGACCTTCTCTTTAGAACTAAAAGAGAAAAGTACAATGCGGTTATAGATGAAATAGTAAAGCTGAAAGAAGCAGGAAGACCAGTACTAGTGGGTACTACCAATGTAGAAGTCTCTGAGCTCTTAGGTAAAATGCTTGATATGAGAAACATCAAGCATAACGTACT
>CAZTVP010000063.1:0-9053 GCA_964616995.1 uncultured Comamonadaceae bacterium | reverse complement strand
ATCTACTAGTACAAGCTCAGTATTAAAAAGAAAGACCTGTTCTCCGTTAGCATTTAGTTTGAAATCTACCTGAATTTCTTGGTCTTCTAGATTAGCATCTGTTTCGCCACTTAACCATAGCACCATATAAGCTCCACCTTCCAGCGAAAGGTCAGCAGGAAACTGCCATTTTGTAGGATCTTCTGCATCATCTGTTAGATAAAAATCAGAAAGCAGGATAGACTCTTCAGAAGTATTATGAATTTCTACCCAGTCATGATTATCTGCTGAGTTGGGCGAGAAAAAAGAACCGTTAGAAGTCATTACTTCATTCAGCTGCAGTCCTTGTGTCCATCCGCCAAAAGCAAAAGAGAACGTGGTAACTATGACCATGAATATATAACGACTTAAATTATTCAATTTTAGAATCTTGGCTAAAGGATGTGGCTCATATTTTCTTTAACACGAGTATTATAGGTGAAAAGGGTTGGCTGTGCCATAGGTTTTTCGACCCGTTTACTCGGTAATCAAAGGTATTTAATATTCACAGGTGGTTCGGCTTCAGAATGCTTTAAAATTGTGTTCTTATCTCACTTCTGTGATAACTGCAGGGCTTTTGAATAAGAACTTTAGACAAGTTCTAAGTATTGAAAGTACCTTTGCACCGCAAAAAATAAACACACAACATGAACATAAAAGGAGCTAATATCTTAGTGACAGGAGGAAGTTTAGGCATAGGTAAGGAAACGGCTAGAATGCTGATAGAGAAGGGAGCTAACGTAGTTATTACAGGAAGAAATAAACAAACCTTAGAAGCTGCAGCTGATGCTACTGGAGCTAAAGCCGTAGTTTTCGACATCTCAGATTTGGACAGCATTAAATCTAAAGGGGCTGAGTGCATAGCTGCGCTGGGAGGTGAGGTAGATGTTCTGCTCAATAATGCGGGAATTGGAGATTTTCCTGTGCTAGGAGAAATCACTCCAGAAAACTTTAATAAAGTATTCAATACCAATGTTTTTGGACTGGCGCTTCTTACGCAAGAGGTGATAAAGCCGATGAAAGAAGCTCAGGCTGGAACCATCATAAACATAGGTTCTACGGCTGCGCAAAAGGGATTTGGAAGAGGAACGGTTTATTCAGCCTCTAAATTTGCTGTGAGGTCTATGACACAGTGCTGGCAGGCCGAACTGAGAAAAGATAACATCAGAGTATGCTTGGTCAACCCGAGTGAGGTGACTACAGCTTTCAATGTGGATTCTAGAGTGGAAAAACCGGAAGTAGCCAATAAACTTACACCTAGGGAGATAGCACATACCATTTGTTCAGTGATAGAAATGGATGACAGAGGCTTTGTCCCTGAGGTTACTGTGTGGGCTACCAATCCTTTTTAATAGCGGATGAAGACGTTTACCAAAACTAAAATTCACGAGGGCATAAGGCAGGCTCTAGAGGAAAAAGGAATTAAAAAAACTACTGAGGTTCAGGAAAAAACGATTCCTTTTCTACTTAATCACAACGGAGATTTTGTGTGTAGAGCCGCTACAGGAACGGGAAAAACGTATGCTTTTGCTATTCCATTATTGCACCGCATAGAGAGTGATAGAAAACAAATTCAAGCGCTTATCATAGTGCCTACTCGAGAGTTATGCGAGCAGATGGGAAAAGAGATGAAATTTCTCTCAGAGCATTTACCCGAAATTCATGTGGCTGCTATTTACGGAGGAATTTCGCTAAAATCTCAGACGAAGGATTTAACTCCTGAAACTCAAATAGTGATAGCTACTCCAGGCCGTTTAATGGATATGATAGAACGTAAACTGGTAGATTTATCTGCGGTGCAATACTGCATTATAGACGAAGCAGACAAGATGCTTCTCACAGGTTTCAAAGCTGATATAGATACTGTATTAAGTAACATAGAAGGTCAATATTTTACCTGGTTATTTTCTGCTACCATGCCTTCATCTGTTCAGGAAATCATAGAAACCAGATTAACCAATTACCTACAGCACGTAGAAATAGGAGATGCCGACCAAACTAGTGCAGGAATCACACACGAATACCTGGAATTAGTTCCAGAAGAAAAACTGAATGTGCTACTGCATTACTTGGAAAAGTATAGTGGAAGTAGAACTATCGTGTTTTGTAGAACCAAGTCTGGAGTTCAGAAACTGTATAAGCAACTTTCAGCCAATAAATTTAAGAGCGGAGCCATTCATGGAGACCTTCCTCAAGGTCTCAGAAACAAAGTAATGACTCAGTTCAAGGAAGGTCACATAGATATTCTTCTAGCTACGGATGTGGCTTCCAGAGGAGTAGATGTGGAGGATGTTTCTCATGTGATTCAGTATCATTTGGCAGATACCAAGGACTCCTATCTCCACCGAACTGGAAGGACTTCTAGAGCTGGAAAAACAGGAACGGCTATCACTTTCGTTTTTGAAGAAGAAAGAGAAAAATTGATGGAGATTCAGGAGGAGCTGAACTTTCAGTTGGCACAAATTCCACTTCCAAGTCCACAAGACCAGCTCATAAACAGAGCAGTACTTTGGGCCAGAAAAGTAGCTAAGGAAAAACCGATTCCATCAGAATTATTAGCCCAAAAGCATAAAGATGAATTCCGCTCAGAAATAGAACATCTTTCTAAAGTGGAATTGGCTGAGAAATTAATGGCAGTTTACTTGAGGGAGAATCAGGGGTAGGAGCTAAAGTTTTGTGCTCAGATAGAAAGTGGCTACTACCTATAAATATCGTCCCACAGGAGGGAAAGAGACGCCTCCTAAGTTCAACTGGGGAGGGCTGATATTATTCGTGATTTTTGTGCTTGTTATAGTCATAACGTTAGTTTATCAATCCTATTTTAAGTAGTATCTTGGCTATATGAAAGCCTTTAAATGGAAATTTATTTTCCTATTACTATTTTTCTCTAGTTCAACTCTTTTTTGCCAAGAAGGGCCATTGAATGAAACTCGTATTGAGCTGTCAGTTTTAAAAAAAGTGAATATACTCAGAGATAGTCTTAACCTTCCATCATTAAGTCTGGATAACACCCTTTCAGAGGCGGCTGCTGACCATGCGTTTTTTATGGCTAGAACAAGAAAACTGACCCATTACCAGAATACATTTACTAAAGAAACTCAAGCCGAAAGAATTATTTATTATGGTGGAAATAGAACCTACACAGGTGAAAATGTAGCTTCTACTATGATTTTAAGAGACTCTCTAGGATTAATAAATTATGAAGGGATAGCTGATTCTTTATTTATGTCATGGTATAATTCTAAAGATCATTATAAAAACATGACTCATCCAGATTTCACGCTAATGAGTTTAAGCTACTCTGTTTCTCAAGAAAAACTCATATATGCTGCCCAGGTATTTTCTTCTGATGAAATACAGCTGCCAAGTGATTTCAGAAACGAGAATAGGGCTTGGGGAGTTCGACCTTCCGAAATTACCTGTAAGGATGACGAACTAAGGTATGAGACGATGTTTTTTGCTAATAACGTAGTGGTTCAGGGAAATGACATATACTTCTCTTTCCATGACATAAATTTTTTCAATGGTGTATTTAATTCGCAAAACGATGGTATGGCTGTGGACATAATTTTGAGAGAACAGTTACCCTGTGATAAAGAAAACCAATTCCATATTTCTGAAATCCATGATGGAGAAATGCAGCAGCCCATTTATCTCATGGATATGCTGAGAAAGGATATTTCAGGCAACAAAAACAAAATATTTGTAAAAATTGGTGAACTTCCTGAGTACTTAGAAGGAAAACAATGGCAACCAAACATCATTGTTATTAATGACAATAAATTGTGTGATTATTCTTATCCAGTCGAAGTTCCTAGCGCAATTTTTCCTTTGCTTCATTTGGACCCTTATTTTGAAGAGCCAGATTCTACTGAAATACTAAAAGAGGATTATTCATTCTTTATGTCAGATACTCTTAATGCAGAATTATGGTATGGAAACCGAGAAGAGAATTATAGTAATGATGTCAGTGGAGATATGGAAGTTATTCTTGAACTGAAGTCTCTGATAAAAGATATAACTGTAAATAGCTACACTTCAGTAAATGGCGCAGAATGGTATAATCAAGAATTATTGATTAAAAGAGAAGAGAATGCGAGAGAGATTATGGAAGCACTGGAGTTTTCAGACTCGCAAGTGAAATATCAGGCGTCAGAGAATTGGGAGATGATGGATTCGCAGATAGCCGAACATGGTTTAGCTTATCTTCAAAATAAGACCAAACCCCAGATAAAATCCTATCTTAAAAAGAATAAAACTACATTTTTAGATTCGCTTCTTCATGAGCAGAGAAAGACAAGAATTACTGCTGTGGCAGATACAAGTGTTTTAGTAAATAGTTATAGTCGGTACTTACTGGGAAGAGCTTATGGGCTAAATATCCCTTTAGACTCTATCAACTGGAATGAAATATTGAAGAACACCTACATTTTAAATGAAAAGGAAATTGCGGAGGACTTAATAGACTCGTTGAGAGATAATCCTTTTCTCAGAACAAATTTATTCGGAGCAGCATCCATTAAAGGTGTGAATCAGCGCTTAGACTCAGTTTTAGTTGAAGAGTTTATTGAGGAGTGCGATGTTAAGAATTCTAGACAGTCATTTAATTATGCTCATTTCCTTACCAAGTATTGGTTTACGAAATACGCTTTTGATTACAGGCTTGAAACTGCTGCTAGATCTATAACTCCAGAGGAACTCAGAGAAAGACTTGAGGAAATAGACCTTGAAGTAATTGATTCTACTGACTTTATAAGATTACAGGTTAATACTTTGCTTGCCGGTATTCACTACTACGTGGCTCATAATAATTGGACATACGTAGATACATACTTCAATAAGATTTCAGATTTAGTGAAACTGGAGGGATTCACACCAGAAGAGGCTACTGAACTGGCGCTCTTTTGTAATCATTTTCATAAGTTTAAAATAGCCGTAGATATTCTAAGACCTTTTCATGATGAGGTGTTGCTCCCTGAGGATGGTTACTTTGTGTTAGCTAAGACGGCCTCATTGATAAGACATAGACTAGAAGATGAAGAGTATTGGGCATTCATGAATTCTGCTAAAAGAGCTAATGAGCCTAGGTATTGTTACTGGTTAGATACATCGTTTCAGATACAAAGGGATGAGTTTATAAAAAGGGACTTTTGTAAGACATGTAAATAAGACTATTTCTACTACTGGATTATCAAATTAGAGAATCATGAATGAAGCAATAGACGAAGCATTAACTGGAACTAAATCAAAACAGGTAATAATTATTAGTCATGGCTATTTGTTCACCAATAAACTGGTAGTAATATTAGGCTACCTGTTACTTTTATTGGGCTTGATTGCATTGTTCCAATCTCTTTTGACAGCATTTGTGCTGTTGTTTTTAGGAGGTTTATTTGGTCTCTCAACATGTGGAATTATCCTAGATAAAGAGGATAGAGCCTTTAAAGAGTATACAAGCTACTTTTTCGTCAAAGCAGGAAAGTGGCAATCTTTAGATGAATTTCCGGATGCGGCAATATTAAACTTAAGATATTCTCAGCAGGCTAATCTAGGATATTTTCATAGCACTAATGTGAAGCTTGAAACTCAGACAGAGCTAGTTTTATTGACTAGTAATCATAGAAAAAGAGTTTTAGTGAAAACCTTTAAAAAGAGAGAAAAATCCGCTGAGTTTAGCAAAAAACTTTGCTCAGAAATGGGAATTAATCTCACAACTTATTCCCCACAAGTAAGCGCTCGCACTGCTGCTAGAAGAAGAAGGTAATTCTTAGTTTTTAATTACTCTCTTCATAACAGAGGTTCCATCAGTGAACTGAAATTCTATAAAATAAACTCCTTCTGAAAATCTACTCAAGTCTAAAGAGTTTTCTCTAGAAGAGAGAAGTACTTGTTGAGCGGTGTTGTAAACGCTAAGTTGTTTGATTGGCTCAGAAGAATCTATGTTCACTATGCTTTCCACAGGATTTGGGTACAGGTTTATGTCGTTTTTGGAAATAGTATTTTCAGCTACAGAATTCACTTCACAGAAAGATCCTTCAGAACCTAGCTCTATATAAAATCCAGGAATGAGATCTTTTCCTTCAAAACCACTAAAATCAGGAGTGTATTTATAAGCTCTAAATAACCATCTGATATGACCAGAAGGATCTTCACCTTGAGTAAACTGAAGATCTAGATCATTAATAGGCAAAATGTAATGCCACGCTATCTCCTCATCTTCTGTTATTTCCAGCACAGTTCCATTTACACCTGAGCATATAAGTAGGTTTCCATTTTCTTGAACCTGCACACCACTCACTTTATTAGAGGCTAAACTATCTGGCAAAAGGTAACGGTAAGTCGGAGCCTCAGGGCTGAAAGTATTATTAATGAATCCATAATCACCACCAGGAACTTGAGCAGGACTTATTACATCTACTGCACTTACCATAGTTTCTCCTTCCATATTCTGATTATTAAAGAAAATGATATCTCCACCGAATCTTAAATCATTATCTACTCTATGAGCATTGTGAGAGAAGAATACTTGAGTGTCTTCAGATGTACCCCTATCATACGCTTCTGGATTTCCCCATCTGAATTTAAGATCTCCTAATTCACCTTGGGCTTGTTCAGTAGTAGTATTATGATCTACTATCCAGAATTCATTGAAGTGAGGGATACTAATGATTACTTCATCTTTATCTGCGTTGTAATCAAGTGCATTCGCATGAAGCCAGTCAGGATGATTAATCTGAGCATAATTTAGGTCTATTTTTTCAGGATGATCTGTTACTATTCCGTAGTTAGTTCCTTCGGTATAATCTTGAATCAAATGATCCCAAGCATACCACTGCCAAACTGTGGTAGCAGAATTATCTTCCTCTAAATTAGGCGAGATTTCTTCTAGATATTCAGACCACACGCCAGCATCTAAATCGAGTAAATCTGGGTTAGCTCCCGCAGCTATAGCCTCATCCGATGAGTATTTATCCCAGATTAATAGGAGTAAATTTCCATTTGGGAGTAACTCGAAATCATGATGGAGGCACTCATCAGAATTGCACCGCTCATAACTCCATATCAAACTTCCTTCCCAGTTAAAAAGTTCTATAACACCTCCTCTTCCTCCTGCACCTATAGCTCCTTCTATTGTAGGTCTGCCAGCTCTCCAAAGATTCCCCTGCTCATCTAAAAAGACATCATTTCCAGGAGGATACGCACTGTCCCATCTGTTGATTATAGCTCCACAGTGATCTATTAAATAAGTCGTGTTATTGTTTAAAGGAGATACTAGAGTGTAGCCTTCTTGAACCAGTGCATCATTCAGTTGGATAGTTCCTACGGTTTGAGCAGATAAAACTGCGGTGCAAAGGCTTAAAAAGAAAAGAAGTATATTATTTTTCATATCCCAAAGATAGGACTCTACAGCAGGTTTTATAAATCTGAAAAGAGGTTAAACTTAGATACCTAAAAAGCACGGCTATTCACATAACCTAAGTAGGTTTAATTCTTTCAGCTTATTTTCGTAGAATGAACAAATTTTTACTAGTTGTACTTTTTACACTTTCCGCGTCTATTCTTATGAGTCAGGAGTTCATTACTGTGGGTAATGCCTTCGGTATAGACTTAATTCAGAGCGAGGCTTGTTTAGAATCAGACACGTGCTTTACACTCACATCTGCGTTAAATAATCAAGGTGGTGCAGTTTGGGAAAGTGAGCCTATAGATTTGTCCGAGTCTTTTGATGCTACCTTTTGTTTGTATTTAGGAACTAATGATGGTAATGGTGCAGATGGAATAGCATTCGTTATGAGAGGTCCAGGTTCTATGGATCTCGGTGGAGTAGGACAAGGAATTGGATATGCAGATTATAATAAAACACCTGGAAATGAAGGAATAGTACCTTCAGTAGCCATAGAATATGATACTTGGGATAATGGAGCAGCAGGAAATGATATGCCTGATGACCATACTAGTTTATTCTATAACGGGAATCTAGCTATACCTATAGTCCCTACAGTGCCATTATTAGGATTTGGCATCAATGCTGAAGACGGGGTGTACAGAACTACTAGAATAGTATGGGATGCTGAAGAACAGTCGCTGCAAATGTATTATGATGGAGTGCTTCTCATAAATAGTCAGGATGACATAGTAAATAATGTCTTCGGTGGAAATCCTGAGGTAATTTGGGGTTTCACAAGCAGTACAGGAGGAGCCAATAATCTTCAGCAGATTTGTTTTCCTGCTGTTACCACTGAATTTGTTCAGTATTCAGCTTGTGAAGGTGATTCGGTAGAATTCAGTTTTTTTCAGGAAGGAATTACTTCATACAGCTGGACTGATGAGAATGGAAATGAACTCGTAAACTGGGATACAAGCCTAGGAACAGAACTAACTGACACTACCATTACTACATTCGATTCAGGAATATTCTATTTAGACTTTGAGTTCAATAATCAGCAGTTTTCAGATTCTGTTCAGGTAAACTTTGTCCCTAATCCTGAAACCACTTTTGATGAAGAGTCTCTTTTATTATGTCCGGACACAGACTATCCCTTTGAGTTAGACGCTTTTCAGGCTGGTGCCAGTTATACTTGGCAAGATGGTTCTATGAATAGCACCATATTGTTGGATGACCCAGGAATGTATAGTGTAACAGTTACTGAGCCTATCTTAGGCTGTAGCACAAAGGATTCTATCTTTATAGTTCACTACTGTCAAACACTAGAAGACCAGATTATATGTGATGGAGAATCGACTTCATTCAGTTACTATACAGAGGATATTACTGCTTACTCATGGAGTAATGATCAGGGAGAAGTAATCGTAGATTGGAATATAAATGATGGCACAGAACTCACTGATACGATTATTACTACTGGACAACAAGGCGAGTACTTTTTAGACTTTACCTATTTCGGATATGATATTTCTGATTCCGCTACTTTAACCGTGGTAGCTAATCCAGCGCCAACCTTTGAAGCAGATGAACTAGAGCTATGCCCAGAGACTGATTATCCTTTCGAGCTTGATGCATTTCAGGAAGGAGC
>CAZTVP010000062.1:0-9099 GCA_964616995.1 uncultured Comamonadaceae bacterium | reverse complement strand
TGCCAGCAGAAGATGAGCTTGAATCTTTAGACTCCTCAATATATGGCTGTAAATATGCCACGGCTTTTTTCATTACACGAGCGCTTTTGACTACTTGAGGCAAAAACATTTTTCCACTTCCAAAAAGATTTCCCACGACATTCATACCGTTCATTAAATCATTTTCTATGACTTGAATAGGAGATTCTGCTTGCTGTCGAGCTTCTTCAGTGTCATCTTCAATAAATTCAACTATACCATTAACGAGTGAGTGAGTTAGTCTTTCCTGTAACGGACGATTTCTCCATTCTAGTTTTTTGCTTTCTTTTTTAGCTCCTCCTTTATCTTTTATTTTTTCTGCATAGTCAAGGAGGGTTTCTGTCGCATCTTCTTTTCTGTTTAGCAAAACATCTTCTACCAATTCTTTTAATGCGAGAGGGATGTTATCATAAACCTCAAGCATGGTAGGATTAACAATTCCCATGTCCATTCCGGATTTAATCCCGTGATAAAGGAATGCAGAATGCATAGCTTCTCGAATAACGTTATTACCTCTAAACGAGAATGAAACATTACTCACCCCTCCACTCACATGAGCTCCAGGGAGATTTTGTCTAATCCAACTAGTAGCTCTAAAAAAATCGAGGGCATTATTTTTATGCTCCTCCATTCCTGTGGCTACTGGGAAAATATTTGGGTCGAAGATGATGTCCTCTGGTGGGAAGTTGATTTTTTCTGTTAGCAGTTTATATGCTCTTTTACAGATTTCTATTCGTCTTTCATAGCTGTCTGCTTGACCAACTTCATCAAACGCCATCACCACAGTAGCAGCTCCAAATTGTTTTATGAGCGAGGCCTGCCTTAGAAACTCTTCTTCTCCTTCTTTGAGCGAAATGGAATTAACTACTCCTTTGCCTTGCAAAACTTTTAATCCTGCTTCTATGATTTCCCACTTAGAGCTATCAACCATAACAGGAATTCTAGCAATATCTGGTTCAGCAGCTATGAGATTTAGGTACTTGACCATGGCCTCTTTGCCATCGATGAGACCTTCATCCATGTTGACATCTAGAATTTGAGCACCACCTTCTATTTGGTCTCTAGCTACAGAAATGGCTTCTTCGAAATTCTCTTCTTTGATTAAACGGAGAAATTTTCTTGAACCTGTAACATTAGTTCTTTCACCAATATTGACAAAGTTGGATTCATCGGTTATGATAAGCGGTTCTAAACCACTCAATTTCAGAGTCACTTTCCCTGTTGCTTTCTTGTCTATGTAAAAAGGAAGTTTACTCATTTACTAGTACTTCTACTGATGGTTTATAATTTTTTGAAAGCTCAGCCATAGCTTGAATATGATCTGGAGTAGTTCCGCAGCATCCACCTAGAATATTTACTAAACCTAATTCCAAATATTCTTTTACTTGACTAGCCATATCTTCTGGAGATTCATCATAAGCACCCATTTCGTTTGGAAGTCCTGCATTTGGATATGCACTCACGTTACATGAAGCATGTTTACTCAATACTTTTAAATGCGGTGTAAGTTGTTTGGCTCCCAGAGCACAATTAAATCCAATACTGAAAGGATTAAAATGCTCTAATGAAGTAAGAAAAGCCAGAGCAGTTTGCCCAGATAGGGTTCTTCCAGAAGCATCCGTAATAGTTCCTGAAATCATTACTGGCAGCTTCATATTATTAGCTTCGCAATAGTCATCAATGGCTACCAAGGCAGCTTTAGCGTTTAACGTGTCGAAGATAGTTTCTACCAAGAGTATATCCACTCCACCTTCTACTAGTCCTTTTACTTGTAGTGAATACGCATCTTTGAGTTCATCAAAAGTTATAGCTCTGAATCCCGGGTCGTTTACATCTGGTGATAGACTTGCCGTTTTATTAGTAGGACCGATGGCTCCTGCCACAAACTTTTGAGAACCAGGATTTTTTTCCATGAATTCGGTAGTGGCCTGTTTTGCAACGCTAGCTCCATGAAAATTAATTTCATAAGCTAAAGGTTCTAATCCATAATCTTCTTGGGCTATGGTAGTTCCTGAAAAAGTGTTGGTTTCTATGATGTCAGCACCTACACTGAGATATTCTAGGTGAATGGCTTTAATAATATCTGGGCGAGTTATGTTTAGCATGTCATTATTCCCTTTTAGGTCAAAGGAATGGTTAGCCAATTCTTCATTTCTAAAATCCTTTTCAGTGAGATTATGTTTCTGAATCATGGTTCCCATGGCGCCATCTAGGATGAGAACTTTTTCTTTTACTAATTTTTCGAGCATTTATTCTTTGCTTTAAATACTCACCAAGAAAACTGAAAGGGATTGAATTTCGATTTCCTCATCTGCGCTCAGCTATTTGCCGAGCTAGGATTTAGCACCCAGCTAATCTGGGTTGCTAAGACTTCATAGGGCCTAATCCCTCCATCTTTCTCGATAAGATATGCAAAGGTAACGTCAGAATAGTTTAATATCCAAATTTGATTGAAATGAAACTGTTACATTTGCACCGCAAAAGTGGAAAGGTTTAGCCTACTTGCAACCACTATAATAAATGCTAAAAAGCCCTCTCTCTTGGGCTAAAGAGTGAGAATCTAAAAACGAAAAAAACAATTTAGAATGCCGTATTTTTTTACGTCAGAATCCGTTTCTGAAGGTCATCCAGATAAGGTAGCAGACCAGATTTCAGATGCATTAATCGATAATTTCTTAGCTTTTGACAAAGACTCAAAAGTAGCTTGTGAGACACTGGTAACTACGGGACAAGTGGTATTGGCAGGAGAGGTCAAATCTAAGACCTATGTGGATGTTCAGCGTGTAGCTCGGGAGGTTATAAATGGTATCGGTTATACTAAAAGCGAATATATGTTCGATGGAGATTCGTGCGGAGTTTTATCTGCTATTCATGAGCAGTCTCCAGATATTAATCAAGGGGTAGAAAGAAAGAAGAAAGAAGACCAAGGAGCAGGAGATCAGGGTATGATGTTCGGTTATGCTACTAATGAGACGTCATCTTATATGCCTTTAGCCCTTCGGTTATCACATATTATTTTGGAGGAGTTAGCGGCTCTTAGAAAGGAAGGAAAAAAGATGAAGTACCTCCGTCCTGATTCTAAAAGCCAAGTGACTATAAAATATGATGATGACAATAAGCCGGTAGCCATAGATGCTATAGTGGTTTCTACTCAGCATGATGACTTTGATACAGCTTCTAAAATGCTAAAGAAAATCAAAGAAGATGTGCTAAATATCCTCATTCCCAAGGTAAAGAAGAGACTCCCGAAGAGTCTGCACAAGCTTTTTACTTCTAAGATTAAATACCACATTAACCCTACTGGAATTTTTGTGATAGGAGGGCCTCATGGAGACACGGGTTTAACAGGTAGAAAAATAATAGTAGATACCTACGGAGGTAAAGGAGCACATGGTGGAGGAGCATTCTCTGGAAAAGACCCAAGTAAAGTAGATAGGTCTGCAGCTTATGCCACTCGTCATATTGCTAAAAATGCCGTAGCTGCTGGATTAGCCGATGAAATGCTAGTGCAGGTGGCTTATGCTATAGGCGTTGCAAAACCAATGGGACTTTTCGTGGATACTTATGGTACTTCTAAGGTGGAACTTTCCGATGGCCAAATAGCTGATAAGCTATTAAAGCTTTTCGATATGAGACCTTATGCTATAGAAAAGAGATTTAAATTAAGAACCCCTATTTATAGTGAAACTGCAGCTTACGGTCACATGGGAAGAGAACCTAAAGAAGTGACTAAGAGTTTTACAGATGGCTCTGGAAAAAGTAAAACATTAAAGGTTAAGCTTTTCCCATGGGAGGAGCTAGATTATGTAAATAAGATTAAAAAAGAGTTTAAGCTTTAAGCACGGTATTTGTAATTTGAAGGCTGTTAATTTTAACAGCCTTTTTTATGTTTCGTTTTTTCGGTTTATTTCTCTCTTCGGTTTTATTCAGTTATTCTTTTTGTCAGTCTGAAGAAAAAATAGAGTGTTCTACTTTTTACAGCGAATCAGATTTAGAATCTTTTAGTCATTCTGAAGTTTATGATATTATTCATAGGCCATTTTCTAAATCTGAAGATCTAAAATTCATGGATTGGAAGTGGGAAGAATTGGGACCCTTCGGGACTCCACCTGAAGGGAAAGAAAGTAGAGCTTTACCTAGTTATTCTTTAGGAAGAGGTAACGGAAGTGGTCGTATAAACGCTTTATACGTCAATCCACAAAACGAACGACAGATATTTGCTTGTTCTCCAACTGGTGGATTATATTACTCTGAAAATCAAGGTGAATCATGGGCAAATGCTGGGACAGATCATCTGCCCATATGTGGCGTGTCTAGCGTTACAGTGAATCCAAATGACGAGGCTAATTGGATCATTACTACAGGAGATGGAGATGATAGGTTTATGTTTTCGGGAGGAGTATTTAGAACCTTTGACAAAGGAGAAAACTGGGAAAATATTAGCGGGACACTTGATTTTAAATTACCTGTTGAAGAAGGAGTTTTCGACTTCTTCATTTCAGAAATTGTAAGTCATCCTTGTGATTTTAGGAGGCAGTTTTTAGCTACAAGTCAAGGGTTATACACTTCTAGCAATTCACATCTAAAAGCGAGAAAAGTGAATTGGCATAAAGAGAGTAACGAGCGCATTTATGATATAGAAGTGAGCGACTTAGACCAATCTTTAGTAGCAGCTGGAGGTGAACATCTATGGTTAAGTAGTAATTGCGGAAGGCACTGGGAGAAGATTAACAGGCCGGTAGAAGAAGATGATGATAAATATGGATTATTCAGATTATCAATTGAATTTAGTAGAACTGATCCCAATAAACTATATGTAGCTGTAGTGAAAAAGAAGGAACTCGGTGGAGGTGGAATAGGAAAGGGACAGCTATACAGTTACGATCTAGAAGCCATGGATTGGACACATATTTCAGATTTAGGAAAATTCGGAAATCTCATTCCTACTAGAGGAAGGGCATTTGAGATAAGTCCAGTTACAGATAGTCTTATGCTTATAGGTAACGTTCAGCCTGTCAGAATCAGCACTGATGGAGGAAAGACTTTTCAGAAAATAGAAGGAAAGCAAATGCATGATGATATTCATGATTTTGAATTTTTAAGTGATGGGAAAACAGTCTTAGCTTCAACAGATGGTGGTGTTTCTATCAGTTTTGATTCAGGATGGACATGGGAAGTAAGGGACAAAGGTGTGAATACAGCTAATGTTCACGGAGTTTCTGTAGCTCAATCCACAGACGATGTTATTCTATATGGTGGATATGATACGGGATGTACTTTATTAGAAAATGGAGAATGGAAGCATGTCTCTTTTGGTGATGGTTTTGAGACTGCTATCAGTGATTCGGCTAAAATAGTTTCCATGCAAAACGGGAGACTTTATAAATCAGATGATTTAGCCGAAACCAATAAATTTCATAGTGGAGTGAAGAAAAAAGGCTTTAAAGCTTCATGGCATACTTGGCTACTGGCTCATTCTGATAAGGAAAATACATTGTATAAAAGCGGTTCACAAGTAGCTCGTACTTTGGATTTCGGAGAGAATTGGGAGATAATTTTAGATCCTACTGAGTATTCAAGTGATGTTCAGAAAATTTGGCGAGTTTACCAAACTGATGGTTTCCCAAATACACTTTACGCAGTAGGTTTAGGAAAAACTAGAGAAGATGATAGGATATTCTTCACGAAGAATGCTAATGAAGAAAATCCATCAGAGATTCTTTGGGAGATTCTACCTAAATGTCCAATTCCTGGATGGGTAGAGTCCATTATTCACAGTGATGAATGTTCCAACTGTCATACGCTGGCATTTAATTCTTACAATCTTGAAAATAAGATTCTTTATTTTGATGGAACCAGATACTCTGATATCACAAATGGATTAGGTTATGCTTCTGTTCGTTCTGGTGTGAAGGACAAAGAAACTGGGACTATGTACTTCGGTACTCGAAACGGCTTAATTTGTAAAAAACAGCATGAGGAACAATGGACAGTTCTTCAAGGATTGCCTACTACCCGAATTAGAAGTTTGAAAATAAACTATGTAATGCGTGAGATTGTCATAGGCACTTTTGGTAGAGGAATATGGAAAGCCAAATTGGTTTCTTAGCTATGAACAATTGTTCAAAACCTTCAGTCAAAACTTTTTATTTCTTTTCTGAAAGGGTAAGTTTTTAGCGCCTCTAATCGTTCTATTTTTATAGTATGAACGAAGGGTCTATTAAATCAGAAATACAGAAAAAGAGACTAGCTGGGTCAGGAACGGTTAATCCGCTGGACATAGGAAAGATACCTCCTCAGGCACTCGAGTTAGAAACAGCGGTGCTCGGAGCTATGATGCTTGAGAAAGAAGCGGTAAATGCTGTCATAGAAATTCTTAAACCTGAGAGTTTCTATAAGGATGTTCATCAGAAAATATACTTCGCTATTCAGGATTTATTCGCTAGGAGTGAGCCGATAGATATACTTACCGTAACTCAAGCTCTGAAGAAAACAGGAGACTTGGAGTTCGTAGGTGGAGCGTATTACATTTCTCAATTAACTGACCGTGTGGCTTCCACTGCCAATGTAGAAACACATGCCAGAATCATAGCCCAAAAGTTCATTCAACGTGAGCTGATCAGAATCAGTAATGAAATTATAAAAGAAGCCTATGAGGAATCTACTGATGTATTTGATTTACTGGACAAGGCTGAAGATGGATTATTTCAAGTAGCTGAGGGGAATATCAAGAAAAGTTACTCCAAGATGAGTGGAGTAGTTAAGGAAGCACTAGATGGAATAGAAGCCGCCATGAAAAATAAAGATGGGGTATCGGGAGTTCCATCAGGTTTCACCAAGCTTGACCGACTTACTGGAGGATGGCAGCGTTCAGATATGATTGTACTAGCAGCTCGACCAGGTATGGGTAAAACCGCATTCGTGCTGAGTATGGCTCGTAATATGGCTGTGGATTATAAAGTTCCAGTGGCAGTCTTTTCGTTAGAAATGTCTGCGGTGCAATTGGTAAATCGTCTTATTTCAGGTGAATCGGAAATAGAAGGAGATAAGTTAAAGCGAGGTTCTCTAGATGATCACGAGTACCACAAGATGCACGATAGAATTACCAAGCTGGCAGAAGCTCCTATCTTCATAGATGATACTCCGGGCTTATCTGTATTCGACCTTAGAGCTAAGTGCAGAAGACTAAAAGCTCAGCATGGAATAGACATGATTATTATAGATTACCTTCAGCTTATGACTGCTGGTGGTGCAAATAATAAAGGAAATAGAGAGCAAGAAATTAGTACCATTTCTAGATCCATTAAAGGATTGGCAAAGGAACTAGACGTGCCTATCATAGCATTATCTCAGTTATCCAGAGCTGTAGAGAGTAGAGGAGGAGATAAAAAACCTATGCTTTCAGACTTGAGAGAGTCTGGTGCCATAGAGCAGGATGCGGATATAGTTTCATTTATCTATAGACCTGAATATTATGGTTTAGATGTAGATGAAGAAGGTAACTCGCTAAAAGGAGTTGGGGAGATAATCATAGCTAAGCATAGAAATGGTGCATTGGATACCATTCAGCTGAGATTTAAAGGTCAGTACGCTAAGTTTATGAATCTCGATGCATTCGATACGGATGATACTTTTAGCTCACTCGGGCCGAATGTAGGTTTTGCGCAAGGACTGAGTACCATAACAGTAGGTTCCAAAATGAATGAGATGCCAGATGAGGACAATGACGCTGCTGCCACTGAGGTGAGTACAGATGACCCTCCATTCTAATCTTTCTTTCATAAGTTCTCCAGCCTACACTATTAATCTTTAGAAATTTTAGGAACAGAAGTTGGAGGTGTCTTGGTAAATTTGAATATGACTTTGAAAAGGTTCTTGATAGCTGTGGTTGGAGTGTTTTGCGCAGCTAATATGTATGCCAGTAAAATCCTGATTCAAATGGATGATACGCAAGCTAATCATATGAAAGCGTATGGAATAGCTTACTGGATTCTTCAAAATGATATAGAACTGGAGTGGCTGCTGAATTACAGAGGCGGAAGTTTTATGGTAGATAATTATCCTGATATAGCCAGTGAATGCAATATTAGAGGTGTGAGTTATCAGGTTATAGCTGATGTGCAGGCGCAGGGGATTTACAATGAAATAGCTGACCCTGAAGTAAATATGGAACGTGTGAAACTCCAAGTACCACCAAAGCTCGCGGTTTATTCTCCTAAAAACAAACTTCCATGGGATGATGCGGTAACGCTGGTATTAACCTATGCTGAGATTCCGTACACGGTGATTTATGACGAGGAAATCATCAATTTAGAACTTCCTAAGTATGACTGGCTTCACCTCCATCATGAGGATTTTACTGGACAGTACGGTAAATTTTACAGAAGTTTTAGGTCAGCTGCTTGGTATCAAGAGCAGGTTCAGATTCAAGAAGAAATGGCCACACGCCTGGGCTTTTCGAAAGTTAGCGAGATGAAGAAAGGCGTAGTGGAGGAGATTAATAATTTTCTTTTAGGTGGAGGATTCTTGTTCACTATGTGTTCTGGTACAGATTCATTCGATATAGCACTGGCAGCAGCCCAAGTAGATATATGTGCAGAGATGTTTGACGGAGACCCTGCCGACCCAAAAGCACAAGCCAAGCTGGATTTTAATAGAACTTTAGCCTTCAAGAATTTCGTGCTAGAATCAGACCCATTGGAATATGAGTTTAGCAGCATAGATGGAACGCAAGACCATACTAAGGCTGGACAGAAAAATGATTTCTTCACCCTTTTTGATTTTAGTGCTAAGTGGGATGTGGTTCCTACTATTCTTAACCAAAATCATGAAAAGGTAATTAAGGGTTTCATGGGCCAGACCACTTCGTTTAGGACTAAATACCTAAAGCCAAGTGTGACAGTGCTAGGAGAGTCTGGTAACTTGAAAACTTCCAAGTATATTCATGGAACTTTAGGTCAAGGCCAGTGGACGTTTTATGGTGGGCATGACCCTGAAGATTACAGGCATTTAGTAGGCGACCCTCCTACGGATTTAAATCTGTTTCCTAATAGTCCTGGCTACAGACTTATCCTGAACAAT
>CAZTVP010000061.1:0-9109 GCA_964616995.1 uncultured Comamonadaceae bacterium | reverse complement strand
GAGATCTGCTCTTTGAGATGAGTTTCTTTTTTTAGTGGTGCAATGCTCAACCAGCTTCTCCCAAAGGCATTTATTGGCTAATTTAGTGTTACGGATAGTTCTTATTTTAGGAGCTTCAGCTTATTAAACATCTATGAAAAAAACTCTCTTTTCACTTGCTCTTTCGCTCGCTGCGCAAATTTCGATAGCTCAAAGTTGGGAACTGCTTACTCCCATGAACTCTGGAGACATAGTCAGAAACTGCTCCTTTTTAGATGAGCAAAATGGCTACTGCGTGCTTCAAGACGAAGGAACCGTGCTTAAATCTACAGATGGCGGTCTCTCTTGGAGCCGTCCGTGGACACCAGGAATAAGTACAAACCTATATGATGTAGAAATGGTTTCTATGGATACGATTTTCACTGCAGGAGTGACAGGGGAAATCTTCAGAAGTACAGATGAAGGAGAGAGTTTCCAAGAAATGACTACACCTACTTCTGAATGGTTATATGCATTAGAATTTATAGATAGTAGTGTAGGATTTGCCTCTGGATTTAATGGAGTAATTCTTAAAACTACAGATGGCGGAACCACTTGGGAGTTAAAAGAAACTGGCACTACCAGCAGATTGTTTGATGTGGAATTTGTAGATGAAACTACTGGCTATGCTTGCGGATGGAATGGAACCGTTTTAAAAACTACAGATGCCGGAGAAACGTGGGAGTCATTAAACACTGATTATACAGGCGCATTGTTCAATTGTACATTTCCTTCAGCTCTAGTAGGTTATGCTTGCGGTTTTAGTCAAACCATTTTAAAAACCACAGATGGTGGAGATACTTGGCAAGTGCAAAATGATGGTTCGATAAACACGCTAAACTATATCGAATTTAAAGATGAACTAAACGGCTGGGCTGGTGGAGATTTCGGTTACTTTTTTACCACTTCTAATGGAGGAGCCACATGGAATGAAAGCCAACCGTTTGGTGGAGCAGCTATCTGGAGTGGACAATATGTGAGTGACAATGCAGCTTTTCTCATGGGAACAGGTACAATGCTTAAGAGTGAAAATGGAGCATCCAGCTGGGAACTGATTAAAAATGCAGTTCCTAACTCTACCTATAATGGACTCTATTTCCAATCTGATGACGTTGGACATGCTGCTGGTTCCGTAGGAGCTTTTGCCGAAGGAACTAATCAGTCAGGAATAGTTTACACCGAAAATGGAGGACAGACATGGGAGCTACAAGCCCAAGGCTTTTCTGGTGGATGGCAAGACATTCACTTTTCAGATGCCAATAATGGAACAGTCATAGGCGGAATAAACTTCGGAAAAACATCTAACGGAGGAGACACTTGGAACTTCTCAACCGTACCTTTCGATATTACAGGAAGATGCTCTTGGTTCTTTAATTCTCAAGAAGGAGTCATAGGTGGTTTAGGAGTATTTGATAGTGTGTGTAAAACCACTAACGGAGGTTCCTCATATACCTGCCAGGATAATACTTTGGCTACTGATTTTTATTTTTTAGATGAGCTAAACGGCTGGGCAGTGGGAGAGGCTTCCTCAGAAAATGTGCTGCACACCACAGATGGCGGAAACACTTGGGAATATGTACCCACCGGAAATTTCCAAAACAAGTTCAGCGTCTTTTTCTTAGATGAAAATCATGGATGGATTGGCTGTGCAAATGGAACGGTCATCAGAACAACAGACGGAGGAGTAACGTGGAACACTTCTAATGCTGGTTGGAATACTGTAGGCGTGAGATTTTACACCGAGCAGATAGGGTTCTGTGCAGACAATCAAGGCTATGTGTGGCGCTCAGAAGACGGAGGAGCCAACTGGGAATTATTCCTCAGTGGTGATGACCCTACTATGTCGGTTATAGAAGAAGCTTACTTCACAGAAAACAATGTCTACATCAGCGGCTGGAGCGGAGATATTTACAAGGCTGAGTTAGGGTGTACGGATATAGCTCAAGCACAGATTTTATCAGAAGATGAATGGTGTTCTGGCGACCAGAATACCATTGGTTTTTCAAGCACAACACCTGTAGTGGATTTTGAGTGGACTTTTCCTGAAGGATGGACAGCAGTAGAAAACTTCAATTCCGTGAATCTAACAGCAGGAGAGAACAGCGGAGAGATTCAGCTCACCACGTTTAATTCTTGCGGATTGTCTGCTATCACTCAGCTTTCAGTTGAAGTGCTTCCACAAGTTGAAGAAATTTCTGCGGTGCAATACACAACCAATCCTTGTTCAAACGAACAGTTCGTAATAGACATCCAAGATGTTCAAGATGGGGTGAATTATAACTGGTCTTTTCCTTTAGATTGGGTTATTCAGAGTGCAGGAGCTTCGGCTGTTATTCAAAGCGCAGCAAGTTCAGGTCAAATAGAAATTACAGGAGAAAACAGCTGTGGTTCTTCCGGCTCTTTTCTGGAAATGGTAACCGTTTCTACAGCTCCAGAAATTACATTCACAGCACCAGAGAATCTATGTGACAATCAGATTTTACAACTCATGGCTGAACCAGCTGGAGGAACATTCTCAGGAGAAGGGGTTTCAGGAGATATCTTCGAGCCGTTAACTGTAAATGGAAGTGCTTCTGTCATCACTTATTCTGTTACTTCAGAAGACAATTGCACCGCTGAGCTAAGCCAGGCTGTAGCCATAACACCCTCAGCCGTTACTGGTGGTGCTTGGACTAAATTCGAATATGATTTATGTGCTCCAAGTATGTTGATTTATGAACTTGATAATATCGACAATCATCTTTCATGGGAAATCAGCTATCCAGATGAATGGGGCACCATAACAGAGTTTGCCGTGGACTTTCCTGCGGGGATAATTGATGACATATCTACAAGTGGAGATGTCGTTATCACTTATGCGAATGAATGTGGAGTTTCGGAAGAATTTGCGAGAACTGTTCAACTACTTGAAACTCCTTCTACACCAGTAATATCTTCTTATACAGAAGAGTGGTGTTCAGAAGGTGAAGGTGAGCTGGTGGTTAATCTGAATTCAGCAGATTCTCTGGTTATAGCAGAATCTACGTTGAACTTTTCTATAGCCTCCGAAAACAATTTGATTACACTAGCATTAAATGGGTCTATAGGTGAGAACTCTATTTCTATCCTAGCTGAGAATGAGTGTGGAACAAGTTCAGATACAACCATTCTAGTAGAGATACTTGAATTACCAGAAATTGAGTTTTCTCTACCAGGAGATACCCTTTGTGCTTATCAAGAATACCCTTTTTCAACAGTTCCTACGGGCGGAGTATTAGACGGAATAGGACAGTCCAATGGAGTTTTTCAGACCTTCTTTCTAGACTTATTTGAGACCTATGATTTTACATATACTTACACAGATGAATTTGGCTGTATAAACTCAGATTCACTCAGTGTTTATCTAGATGAATGCCTTAGCGTAGATGAATTATCCGAGTTGAATCTAACCATCTACCCAAATCCAGTCTCAGATATCCTAACCATAGAAAATGAATCCAACCAACCAATTTCATTCTCTCTTCAAGATGCCTTAGGTAGAGAAGTAATGAGCGGATTAATAAATGGAAAACAGCATCAGCTAGATGTCTCATCACTCGCCTCAGGACAGTATGTATTAAAGACTCAGAAAGGAAGTATGAAGGTGATGGTGGAGAGGTAGGGGTGAAGCTCTACCTTCTCTCTTCGACACTTCTTCCTTACAGTCGGGCTTGGTCACTGAGCCAACTCTTCTCCCTTCGGCTGCCGCTCAGGGAACAGCCAGCGCCCAGAAATAAAATTCAAAAAAAACGTAATCCGCGCCCTGAGCGTTAGCCGAATGGGCAACTTGAAAGAGTCAAAAAATGAATCAACGCTTCTTGGCAAGTTGAACATAGCTATAATTGAACCAGAGAATCTAGCAATTCCCCTCCCAGGAGGGGTGCCCGAAGGGTGGGGTGGGTTCTTCGAAGTCGCTACTCCCTCACAACACCTTTCAAATCATCCTTATTCTCCAAAATCCACTTTTCAATCTCAACAAGCACGAACTTCATTGAAGATTTCACTTCTTGATTACTAAACCTTAAAAATCGAACACCAAGTGATTCTAATTTCTCCTGTCTGACTTTATCATTGAATTCCTCTACTTCACCTTCATGACTCAGACCATCAACCTCTAAAGCTAACATCAAATCTTTGCAATAAAAATCAACTATGAATTGGTCAATCGGGCGTTGTCGGTCGAAGTCAAAACCAAGCATCTTCCCATTCTTTAATTCATTCCAAAGAAGAACTTCTGGAAAAGACATATTTTGTCTGTTTCTTTTGGCGTATTCTTTGAGCTTAGGGTTGTATGGCAGTACTCTTCGTTTCACTTGAGTAAATCTATAAAAATCTCCAGCACGAATTACCCACCCCAAATCGCTGAAGCACTTTTTCGTTAAACTGAATATTTCATACCCAGCGATTTTTCCCCTCCTAGGAGGGGAGTATTGATTTGTGGTTGAAAGAATTTTTTCTTTTAATTATTCTTCAATGAAGGCAACTCCTCTAATGAGTAATAAAGAGATTTAAAATGCAAAGAATCTGGCAATTCCCTCCTAAGAGCGCTGCACTGAGCTTCTAAAAAGAAACAGAGAATCTGAAAATTCCCCTCCTAGGAGGGGTGCCCGAAGGGCGGGGCGGGTCTATTCTTACAAGCCCTAAACCCTAACCCCCAAACTAATCCCAAAAGTCCTAGGAGCTGCAGTAATAATTCCTGGTCCTGGATATGCCGCAGCCCTCCTGGCGAAGTAGATGGAATTGGTGGCGTTGTTCAAGTTGACATTGATATAGAAATGCTTGAACTCGTACTTGGCAGAAAGGTCAAGTACATGATAACTTGGAATCAATCCAACGATAGCTCTCGGGTCGAAGGTAGAGTTGGTAGCATCCGAGAATTGCTCTCCTACGTAAGTATAAAGAGCCTCAAACGATAAGTCGTTTCTCGTGATTCTGAAACCGCCTTTTCCTTGAATTTGAGGTGCTTTTTCTATTTGGTTTCCATCTGTGATGGCAGCGAATGGACTATCGCTTCCTCTGTATTCTGAACGGTTCAGAGAGAAACTTCCGAATGGCAATACTGTCCAATTTTCGTTTTTAGAACCTAGCGTTCTGAGCAGGTCAATCTCAAAGTTCAAATCCACGCCATAGCTTAGCCCGTTATTCACATTTGTACGGAGTCGCACCACCCGATTTCCTAGAATCGGGTCTTGTTGTGTAGTCAGAATAGAGCCTATTTTGTCTAGGTATTGCAACGCATAAAAATCTATACTCCACCGCACTACATTCTTGGCTATTCCCTTAAATTCTAAATCGATGCTATGACCTTGTTCATCCTGAATATTGGGGTCTACAGCTTGAGCAGGACGAGCTATGAACAGGTCTGAGAAGTTCACAGGCCTGTAATTCTTAGTCAGGTTAAACAGAACAGAAGTGGTCTTAGAAAGGCTACGTTCCACACCTAAACCGTACAGAAAAATCATACGATTATTAGCACCATCAGAAAACTCAGTGATAGGATAACCCGGTAGGATATTTCCAGCTCCATCTCGCTGAGTGATTACATAGCTACCGTCAAATCCCGTGCGAATGTATTCCAGTCTAGTACCAGGAGTTATCTTCCATTTTTTTAGGAAAAGCACTTCTTCTATAAATGCTGAATAATTCTCAGTTTGGTAGGTGTAATCACTCTGAATCGGATGGTCACCCTCTGCTAAGTCAGTGATGAATCCTGTGCCGGTATCTCCTTCTTTCTGCTGCGCAATGGTAGTTCCATAAAACGCCCGAATACCCGTTACGAATGTGGCTGCATGTCCAAGAACACTATGGAGGTTCTTAACCCTAGTTTCATTTCCGATATTTCTGAATTCTCCATGGATAATGTTTCTTGGCTGACCTACATCTACACGGTTAGGACTTTCTAAAAACCCAATGCTGCTTCTGCTTGCATCCAAGTAGAAAAATTTAGATTCCAGTTCGGTATTGTCTCCCAATTGATAATTCCAAGTTAAGTTAGAAGTGAGCCATTCTACACTGAACCAGTTGCGTTCTCTCAGGCTCTGGAATGGGTCTTCTTCAAACTGAGCATCGGTTAGTCCTCCTGCCTGCTGACTTAAGTAAGTCATATATGAACCAGTAAGTTCTATGCTCGATTTGGGTGAGAGTTTGTATTCCAGTCCGCCATAAAATGAGTTCTGCTCGAACATGGAATTCTCAGCATAACCATCACTGTTTTTAACATTGGCTGAGAGATAATAGTTCAAGTTTTTCAGCTGTCCACCTACACTTCCGAAATAATTGTTCAGATTAAAACGACTTCTGGTATATTCACCTAACGCGCTAATTTTTTTATCTGTAGGCCCTTTTTTCATGCGGAAATTCAACATTCCACCAAATTGCGGCCCGTACTGAAGTGAAGCCGCTCCACGAATGATTTCTATTCTATCTACCGCTTGAAAAGCAGGAGTGTAGTAAGCCTCAGGGTAGCCGAGTGGTTCAGCGCTGATATCACTTCCGTTTTGGCGAACGTTAAAATGAGCAGTTCTGTTCGGGTCTAAACCTCTGGAGCCTATGGCCAACTGAAGTCCACCTGCATCTGCTTGCCAAATGTTCAGACCTGCTATTCTGGAAAAGGTCTGTCTAGGATTATTGGTTCCGCCATCACTTAGTTGGGCATCTGTGGAAATGAGGTCAGCTTTTTTTCCTGAGTAAACGGTAAAGTCTTCTACAGCTCTTGGCTGGAGTTGAATAAAGCTATTATCCTCAGCGGTAATGACTGCTTCTCCCAGATTTCGTTCGGTCATTTTAATTTCCAAAAATCCCGTGTCTTTGGATTCTACAGACTGCTTATAAGTATTGTAACCTACATAAGAAACTGAAAGTTGAATTCTCCCGCATTGTTCGTAATAGCTATGAGGTAACCATCTTCATAAACATGCGCATTGATAAGTGGAAGTTTGGTATCTGAACAAGTAACGATTCCCGAAATAGAAACAACTTCATTTTCGGTGGTAGCCAATAGACTATCTGTAGGATGTTCAGTAGCTTGAGCGTTAAAAAAAGACCAGCATATCAGAAACGCTATGTGTATGCAGCGGTTAATCATACTGAACTATCCAATCTCGATTTCGGTCATTTTTAAGGGACGCCAAATTTACATCTGGCTTCACGAATCTGCGGTGCTTTTTTCCATTCAAACTGGCATAGCTATCGGCATAAACTTCTACATCCATTCCTCTTTTAGCATGGTCTTCAGCTATGATATGCGCAGCCTGTAGAATCATATCTGGCTGAGTCACTAATTGCCTTTGCTGAAAAGGGGTAAAATATTCGCTAGGGCTCACTATGCTTTCTCTCTGCGTTGCAATGTCTCTTACCCTAAACTCCAAATGCCCAATTTTCTCCATCAGCATCACTCGCCAAGAAAAACGATATCCATTCTCCGTCCAGTAGAGGTTTTCGTCAGACGTATGATGTCTGAGAGGGACTAAGAGTTGGATTGTGAAGTGGATACTTACTAGGAGTAACAGCGAGAAGTTGAAAGTTGAAAGTTGAAAGTTCGAAGTTGTCTTTTTTATGGAAGAATGTTTTGAGCTCCCAACTGCGAACTGAGAATCCAAATTCCCGAATAGCCCACGCTTCCCCCTAACCCCCTTAAGGGGCGAACCAGCACTAGTATTAGAATCAGAACTATAAACTGAGAACTGCGAATTGCCCATTCTTCCCCCTGTCCCCCTAAAGGGGCGACCGAACGCTTTCAACTTTAAACCTCGAACCTCCAACTTCCAACCTCGAACCCGCACCCAAAGGCGCTCATGCCATTCCCCAGAAAAGAAAATCAGCGTTACACCTATCATTACCCATGGAAAAACTCCTATGGGAAATAAAAACCAGGTGAGTAGATGGAAAATCACTACTGCCAAGTATCCGAGAGGTCTTAGTTTTTTAGAGAATAGGAAAAAAGCTATGCAGATATCGAAGAGCATTCCTACCCATGAGAAGACGAAGGCTGTTTCTGGTAAAACGAATAAATCTCCTAGGATTGGAAAGTCTGCTTTCGACTTTAACCAGAGGTTCATCGGTTGGGCTTTAAAAAGCCAGTCGTAGTTCAGTTTAGCTATTCCTGCGAAGAAGTAGAGGATGGCTATCTGGCATTGCACCGCTAAAATAGACCACCGTGGAACTGACCATGATTTAATTCTAGGAAACAGATTAGTATCCAAAGAAAGTGCTCTGTGTGCCGGTGTTAGCATCAGTAAAAAAGCTAACAGGCTCACGAAATAATAGTGGTTCAGGTAAGTGGTTTTGTCTATGAGTTCCACATAAGTGAAGCTCAAGAAGAATAGGAGGGCAGAGATTCTAAAGAACAGCCCAAGCATGATTCCCACAGCCGAAAGTGCCATGATGATGAACAGGCTGTAAATGAAAGTTTCTCCGTAAGGTTGAATCCAATCCTGCCCGAAGTAGCTGAAAAAATGGGTAGGGCTGAGGTAGAAATCTTCTATCCAGCCGTAATACCAAAAGCGAATGGTAGAGAACACCATTAACGCCCCGAAAATAACGCGAAAAGTAGCCAAGGGAAAAATGGCCACTTCTGCGGTAAAGTAATGCGGTATGTTTCTCAGACGTTTAATCACCGTCATTATCGGCAAAGTTGATACTTATGCCTAATCCTGATGTCATGTCTGTTTTCAGTAGCACTACCATATCTTGTAAAGCTTGGTAAGCATCATTCACCGTGTCAAAGTCTGAAATAATAGTCTCAGAAAGCGGGTCGGGAACTTCTCCTAATTCTTGAATGCCTAGCTCAAACTGAGCCACTATGGCTTCATCAAGCGTTTCACCGTTATCTCCCGTAAACTCGGTAATTCCTTGAACAAGTTCTTGGATGCCTTCAAAACCATCGCTTTGATAAATCTCATAATGACTCTGAACATGAGCCAAAGCTAATTCTTGGCTGTAACCACCATAATAGCATTCCACTCTGTCTGGAAGAGGCGTATTAAAAGTCAATAATCCAAGCGGAAGCGCTATTCTATCTCGCTTAATCTGCTCCCAGTCTTGAATGTATGCATTGATGTACAAGCTGTAAGAA
>CAZTVP010000060.1:0-9130 GCA_964616995.1 uncultured Comamonadaceae bacterium | reverse complement strand
AGCAAAGTCTATCAATCTATCCTCTAACTTGTTTGGTGTACTCATTTCATACTTTTTAAATTATCAATTATCACTTGTCAATTTTCAATTCTAAACTCTTCTATTAGCCAGCAGCGCAGGTGGCCCGCCATCAAACGGGTTAGTCCTTCCTATAGTTCTAGCATGGATTCCTGCTGCGCGAATGATGCTGCGGTCTCCGTAGCGTTCTCTCATTTTGTCCATGGCTTGATAAAGGTTCATCTGTTCTTCTGTATCTTCAAATAAGTTAATCTGATAAGCGCCTCCTACCATGTGACTGAACCGCACTCCTATAAGTCTGACCAGTAGTCTTCGGTTATAAATGGTCTTGAATAAATCCATGACTTTAGGAATAATTAGATGGTCGGCAGAGGTGTATGGAATTCTGCACTGCTTGGTATAAGTACTGAAATCTGAATAACGGATTTTCACTGTGATGCATGATGTAAGTTTCTCTCCTCTCCTAAGCTGAAATGCTAAATTCTCTGCCATGGCTAGCATAATTCCTTTAAGTCTGCTTACATCTATAGTGTCCTTATCGAACGTGCGTTCGGTAGAAATGGATTTGCGTTCTGAGTGCTGAATCACTGGCGAGTTGTCTATACCATTGGCCTTATGCCAAATGGACTGACCGTTTTTTCCCAATACATCTTGCATGAGTTCTATGGGCATTTCCTGAACAGTCTTAATGTAACGTATGCCTAGGTGCCTAAGTGTTTGGTAAGTCTTGTCTCCCACCATAGGTATTTTCTTTACGGATAGTGGAGCCAGAAATGGTTTCTCCTCTCCTTTTCTGATTTTAAGTTCATTATTAGGCTTGGCTTCTCCGGTGGCTACTTTAGAAACAGTCTTGTTAATAGACAGCCCGAAAGAAATGGGCAGATGCGTTTCCTTTATAATTCGCTGACGCAGTTCTGATGCGAAGTTTACGCAGCCATAAAACCTGTCCATTCCTGTGAGGTCTATATAAAATTCATCTACCGATGTTTTTTCATAAAGCGGCACTTCTTCCTTAACTATCTCTGTGACCATATCTGAAAACTGCATGTAATTGGCTGAGTTTCCTTTTACTTGAATAGCTTCAGGACATAGCTGTTTAGCCAATTTCATAGGCATGGCTGAATGGACACCAAACCGTCTAGCTTCATAACTACAAGCGGCTACTACTCCACGGTCGGTAACTCCGCCTACGAGTACAGGTTTACCTACGAGCTCTCTATTTAGCAGTCGTTCTACAGACACGAAAAAGGTGTCTAAATCCATGTGCATGATGCTTCTTTGCATTGCGCTTTTTTTGTGGAGGATTAACTCCATTTTTAACCCAAACGATGCGTTAGGGTTTAATCATTAATAGTTCTAAAAATTTACCGCGTACTGTTTTAGACTCGAAACATAACTCGAGCGAGAAAGTCCGTGTGAACTTCCTGTTTTTCCGCGTTAACCGCTCAGATTTATACGCACGAAAGCACACTTAACTCAGCAGGTTAATTTTCCTGAATGGACATTCTTTTTGCACCGCGAAACGGCACAAACGAAAGACCGACATAACTCAGACTGCCCATTGGCAGTACTTAAGCTAGACTAGTCTTTCAGGGATTTTACATCTTTTCTCAATTCCGCTACTTGGTTAATAAGCTCTTGCATTCCAAGCGGAGCTGAATGCGGCTCTGGCAGTGAAAACGTGGTAAACCCAAGGGCCTTCCAAACTTCCGCTACCTGATTTATGTTTAGGTAATAAGGCTCATACTCCGTGTTATCAGAGATAAGCTTGATTTCTTGTTTTTCTGTGATGTGATTTTCTAACCGTTTATACACCACACCGTCTTCTTTAGTCACCACTATATGACACTGCTGGTCTTTTATGGTCTCCCAGTTCTGCACATACTCACAAATCACATAAGACCCCGACTGAACTGGCAGCATACTGTCTCCCTGAATTTGAAAAACTCGGTAAGACTTTTTACCCGCCAGCTCCTGAAAGGGCATATTAAAATGCGGCAGTTCATCTATAAAATCTATATCTCCATACCCATCTGCATAGCCCGCTGAAGCCTTCACTGGCACCAGTGGCGTAAGCTCTTCTTCAGAAGATTTATCTATCAGAATAGGAAGCACTCTTAAATCCTGTCCTTTAACCTGCGGTGCAATACTAGAACTGCTCAAATCCTGGGTCAAAACAGCATCTACACTCACTTTAAAATATCCACAAATCTGCTGAAGCAGCATCAACTTAGGCTCTGCTCTACCTTCTTCATAAGCACCTAAAGCAGAACGTTTTATGGCTAGCTTATCAGCTAAATCTGCCTGTGTTAAGCCCTTAGACTTTCTTAGATATTTTATGTTTTTAGATAACCACATTTAATTGTGCTAATATAATTAGAATACTAAAATAATTAGCTATTAAAAAATAAAATATTTTCTCTGAAAAGAAAGCATCTAGAAAGTGTAACCTAAAGACCATTAAGACAGTATTGTAAGGAGTTAAAAAGCAAAATATAGCTTCTGTAAGGGAAGCCAAGCTTAATGAAACGAACCGCAACAAAAATTAAATTAGCCCTATTCATCCCAGTATCACTGATGCTTGGGTTTTCTGCGTTATCACAGGAAAGTCTAACTAATGGCAACTGTGATAATGGACTGGATGATGATTTCAATGGGTTAATAGACCAATTCGACCCAGGCTGTCAAACTACCTATGACTGTTTTGTAGAAGGTGAAGAGCAGGACTTTAATGCTATGGCTCCAGAGATTCATTGCACCGCGCTATTAGAATCACCTTCAGCATACTCCTCTCCGATAGCAGGAGATGTAGATAATGATGGTGTAGTAGAAATTATTTTATTAAATCACCAAGACCACGAGCTAGTAATCATAAGCGGAGAAGACTGTTCTGAAGAAGCAGCTATTTCATTTCCGATTCCTTCATTCGAGACTAAAGCGGGTAACGTAGCTTTAGGAGATGTAGATGGAGACGGTTATACAGACATATTCGTAGCACATGGTAGAGGAACATTTGATGCACAGGCTATTAGAAGAATAGAATTTGACGGAACATCATATAACACTATATGGGATGTTTCTGGAGTGGCTACAGCAGATAGAAAACACCTAGATATCATAGATATTAATAGAGATGGGATTCCAGAAATAATTCCAAATGGAGGTTTTATGGTGAATTCAATGGATGGTTCTATTTATGGTGGTGCACTTCCAAGTGTAGAAAATCGTGGAAAAGGATTGTATGCCTTTACAGCAGATGCTGACGCTGGGAATAATGGAAATGAAGGTGATGTAGAGCTCGTGTTAGGAGTTAGCATATATAGATATGATTTTACAGCTAATACATGGAATTTAATACGAGATATACCTGCCCTTTCACCTACATGGAATGATAAGACTAAAGTATCACTAGCCGATATGGACTTAGACGGTGATATAGATGCGGTAGCTTGTAACCATGACTCTAACGAATTTTTAGTGTGGGATTTACAAACTACGGACATAGTAGCTCAAGATAACTACTTAGGGCCTCCAGGAATAAGTAGAGCTTCTATAGGTAACTTTGATGATGACCCAGAACCTGAATTCGTATTCATTCATTACAATACACTAGAAGTAATAGATGATATAGTCAACTCTAATGCCGCTACGCTTGGATTTAGTAACCTCTGGAGCCTTTCCATAACAGACCCTTCTGCACATACTCAAGTGACGCTTTTCGACTTTGACGCAGACGGAAAAAAGGAAGTGGTTTACCGTGGTGAGACAGAGCTATATGTATATAGAGGTGAAGCGGATGGATTCGGGAATGCTCAAGAAATCTATAATTCCGGAGCTAACACTATAGCTAGTGAAACTGGTATAGAATATCCTGTCATAGTAGATGCTAACGGAGATGGACAAGCTAACATTCTCACTATAGGAGACGGAAACAGCGTTTTAGGCGAAGGTTTACATATTTATAAATCTTCAGGATTACCATGGGCTCCTGCTAGAAAAATTTGGAACACTCAAGCTTATGTTTCTACTAATGTGAATGATGATGGTACTATACCAACTTACATGCAGGAAAACTACTTGGTTTACAATGACTTTCTAAGTCAACATGGACCTTTTAGTCCACTTCCTCCGAACCAAACTCCTACTGCAGATATTACTATTAATATAGCCTCTGGTAGTGGGAATTCTGGAATCATTTATGACAACTGTCCTGATTTTGGGTTAGCGGTGGAACTATGTAATCAAGGTGATGTAGATTTAGAGTCCAATCTAAATATAGAAGTATATGATGGAGATCCGTTTACAAACAACAGTGCGGTTTATGTCGGGTCATATAGTCTGACTACACCTATAGACACTGGAACATGTGTTATAGATACTATCTTCTTTACACCGAATGTTTCTTCTAATTACGATTTTCATTTCTACATTAACCAGGAGGAAACTACTGGAGTGTATCCTATAGATGAAACTACACTACTAAGGAATCATTTAGAATGTGACTACGACAATAATTCGCTAGCTTATTCTTTTAGTTGTAATCAAGAGCCACAGCTTACAAATGACAATGCCACAGCATGTGAAGGTTCAACGATAACAGTTGATATCCTAGCTAATGATACAGACCCAAATAATAACTTTGACCTGAACACTTTAACAATTATCACAGGAGCTCTAAACGGAAACTCTTCGATAGTAAGTGGTCAGCTAGAGTACACTCCTAATCCAGGTTTCCTTGGAACTGAAAAGATAACCTATGAAATTAGTGACCAAGGCATACCTGTTTATACCGAGCAAGCTACCGTGACTATTGAGGTCGCAGGTTCACCTGACACAGGAGAAGATACTACGGTAGATTTATGTACAAATCAGTCTCCAGTAGATATGATTAGCCTGTTAAACGGAACTCCCGAAGCAGGTGGTACTTGGACTACTCAAGCCAACAATCCACATTCAGAGAATTTTGACCCTTCTTTTGAGCTTTCTCAGGTTTTGACCTATACTATCACTTCAGGAGCTGGAAGCTGCGGTACTTCATCTACAGATTTAACTATCAATGTTATCTCCTCTCCTAATGCTGGAACTGGTGGAGATGTCACTTTTTGCAGCGCAGATAACCCTACTAACATGCTCACACTACTTACAGGTGTAGGTAGCTCTAGTGGCTCATGGATAGACGATGAGGATAGTAGTGTTCCACCAATATTCAATCCAGGAGTATCTGAAGATGGTATTTATACCTACGTTTTACCTGGAATTAACGCTTGTCCTGCAGACAGTGCGTTTTTAAATATTACCACAGAAGAAATTCTTAATCCTGGAGATGATGCTGCTCTTACTGTGTGTGAAGACTCACCAGTTCAAACACTATTCACAAGCCTTGGTGGTTCTCCAGATGGCGGAGGATTTTGGTTAGATCCGTCTGATAATCTTCATTCTGGAAGTCTAAATCCTGCCATGGGCGTAGAAGGAACATATGCTTATGTTATCAGTGCCACTACTGAGTGTCCTGAGACTCAGGCAGAATTAGATGTTACTATAATAGAACTTCTAAACCCAGGAGATGATTTTAGATGTTTGTAGGTCGGAAGCACCATTCAATCTCTTTGACGAATTAGATGGGAATCCAGAAACAGGAGGATACTGGCTAGACCCATCTGGAAATCCACATAGTGGAAATATAAATCCTGCTACATCATTAAGTGGAGAATATACTTATAACTTGGACATGCCTCTTCCATGTCATTTAGTTAGCAGTACCTTAACTCTAAACTTAAGCTCAGCATATGTAGCTGGAGCAGACAACACAATAGAATTTTGTACTTCTGATCCTTCAGAAAGTATGCTCAGTTTGCTAAGTGGAGCACCAGATGCTAATGGAACATGGTCCTTAAACGGTGCCAACATTTCTATTACCAATTTAAACCCTGCTACGGCACAGTCTGGAGTTTATACTTACACAGTTCCTGCCAATGGAGCTTGTGTGAGTGAAAGTGCAAATTTAGATGTAACTATTCATTCAGCAGCAAACGCTGGTGACGATGTAAACATTAGTTTATGTAACGCATTAGGCTCGATAACTTTAGATGATTACCTAGCTCCTAATGCACAGAATACTGGAAATTGGATTGACAATTCTAATAATACGATTAGTAATATTCAAAACATCTCTACATCTGGTAATTACATATTTAGATACTTGGTTCCTGCAGTAGGAACTTGTCCTCAAGATATTTCTCAATTACAGATTACCTCCCAACAGCAATTGTCAGCGGGTAACGATGGAGATCTCGTTATTTGTGAAACAGAAAATAGTTATGACTTAATCCAATTGTTATCTAATGATGCTATTCTTGGAGGTAATTGGTATGACCCAAATATGGATTCTCATTCGGGAGAATTAATTCCTGCAAACGACATATCTGGAATTTATACATACGAAATCATTAGTCCTTCAGCATGTCCAAATCCCACTGCTGTATTTGAAATTACAATTGAGCAATTACCAGATGCAGGTGAAGATGGAGGCACAGCATTCTACTGCGATGTATTCCCTGGGTTTGATCTATTAGATAACATACCTGGTTCTCCTCAGGTAAATGGATTCTTTACAGATCCAAATGGAAACATCGTAAACGATTTTACTTCTCCAGCAGGCTATGATAGTGGAGTTTATACTTATCACGCCACACCTGAAAATGTGTGTCCTGAGACGACTTCTACTCTAAGTGTAACCATTTCTAACATTGGATCAGCAGGAACTGACACCCAAGTAACCTTGTGTGATAATACAGAAAATATTGACCTAACAAGCTTATTAGAAGGGAATCCTGAACAAGGTGGACAATGGATTGATGAAAATAATCAATCTATATCTATCAATTTTACTCCAACTGAACCCACTACTCTGGAATACATCTATGGTGGAGGCTTTCCTTGTCCAACTTTAAATGCTGAATTAGAAATAACACTGTCAGAAATGACTTATGCGGGTGATGATAATACTATTTCTTCTTGCGAGACAGATTCTGCTTTCGAAATCTCTGAACTTTTAAGTGCTCAAGCATCTGAAAATGGTCACTGGGAAGACCCTAATAACGCAACGCTGCAAGATACAGAAATTACTCCCGGTACTAGTCTGGACGGAGCTTACCTCTACCTTACTAGTCCTAATGCCTCATGTCCTCAAGACACAGCTGTTATTTCAGTATTCACTCAATTACTGCCAAATGCGGGTGAAGATGGATTTTTACTAGTTTGTAGTATTGACGATCCTGTTGATCTAATTACATATTTGAGTGGAAACCCTGACAATGGTGGAACCTGGATAGCTCCAGATAACAGTACAGCAGATCCAGTTTTCGACCCAAATAACGATTTGCCTGGAACATACACTTATCAAGTGTCTGGAATAGCCCCATGCCCCACCACAGCGGCATCAGCCTCGGTTTCTGTGCAGTATGCCCCAGATGCGGGAGAAGATGTATCTGAAACAGTTTGTACTACATCAGAGTTAATCACACTTGAAGACTTAAATAATCTCAGTTCCCTTCAACCTACACACTGGGTGAATACTGAAAATCAAGAGGTAAATAACCCTACAATCAACCCTATTGACTCTCTTAGCCAGCAGTTTTATTTAGTGGCTACCGGAAGTGGACCTTGTGTAAATGACACAGCTTCCTATACGATTAATGTTGAAATTCCATCTAATATTTCTATTGAAGATCCTATTTTGCTTTGCAATGAGCACAATGCTATAGAGCTACTAGATTACTTGGAGGCTGATTATCATGAAGAAATTTCATTTAGAAATGAAAACTTTGAGGAATTAAATTCAGAGTTCAATCCTATGGAAAATGCATCTCAGGACATTTGGGCCATAGCGCATTCGAGTGCTCCCTGCCCTAGTGATTCTGTATTGATTTCTGTAGTAGTGAATAGCCCTGCTGATCCAGGATTGGACACATTAATAAATGCTTGTTCTGCTGATAGCCCATTTAATATAGAAGGGGTCATAGGAGGAACTCCTGACACAGGAGGATCATTTGTTTGGATGAATGACACCTCCTCCTCTTTGATCTTTGATCCTTCATTATTTTCGGGATCTCACTTTGTAGAATATATAGCTCCAGAAGTAGAGCCTTGTAATACTTACAGCTCTTGGCTTCAGATAGACATTCACCAAACTCCTGAACCTGAATTCATTATTAATGACGAGGAAGCTGAATTATCTAATCCAATATACTATTTCGATAATGAAACTTCTGGAACCTACAATTTCACCTGGGATTATGGAGGATTAGGATCCGCTTTTACTTATGATGGAGAATTCACCTTCCCTGAAGATGTGGCGGAGTCTTACCTAGTCTGTTTACATGCAGATAACTTATTGGGATGTGAAGCCTTTGACTGCCAGGTAGTAGAAGTAAAAGATGTATTTACCCACTTTATCCCTAATACTTTCACACCTAACGGAGATGGAGATAATGATGTTTTCTTAATAGTGGGAAGAGGAATAGATACAGACTTCTTTGAACTCTACATTTATAGTAGAAATGGAGATCAAGTATTCCATACTACAGACATAACAGAAGGATGGGATGGAACATGGTATGGCGAGGAAGTACCAACTGATATGTACTCTTACAGAGTAGTTATGAAAGCCAAAGACACCAGTGAAAGAGTGGAAAGGCTTGGAAACATTAATGTACTGAGGTAATTCTATTACAGCTTTACTCCACTACTGCACGCAAAGTTGAGCGCACCTCTCCCACAGCAGTAAAGATGTACAAACCAGATTTCAAATTGATCTGATAAATTCCTCTAGGTGAGACCTCTATTTTCTCAACTATCCTTCCATAAGAATCGTATACTAAGACTTCTCCTTTAAATTCAGAGACCATTAATTCATTAGTCTCATTAGAGAAGTATAGATCTGTTTCTATTTGTTCTTCACCTCCTAGCGATAAAACCACTTCTGAATCTGGAATATCATACTCCTCGGTATCAGGATTACCGTCTGACCCATCATTTCTAGTTCGTATAATGAATCCATCCTTAAGGCCATTTCCAAGCCCATTTGTCTTACCAGTATAAATGTATCCCTGAT